>JAHKLN010000074.1 GCA_020854755.1 Methanomicrobiaceae archaeon
GTATGCCCAGCTTCAGGGCAAGATCCCTGAGCTCGTCGTGGATATCGCGATCAGTGTTCAGCAGCATGAAGCCGTAGATGAGCGCCCCGAGGGCGACCGCCGCAATCACCCATACAATGCTTGTGAGCGGAACAAGCAGGCGGAACAGGGCTGTTACAAGGGCCATGACCGATGCGGCAAGGAGGATATGCCCGACCGCCGAGCGCTCTATCCGCACCGGAAGGATGCGAGAGAGGCTGCGGTACGCGAGCCCGGCATTCACCACCATGGTTGCCAGCGTTGCCACTGCCGCCCCGACTATTCCCACCGCCGGAATCAGGATCAGGTTGAGCGCGATATTGATGACTGATGCAACTGCCGTGACCTGGAAGGAAACCCGTGGGCGGTCGAGCGCATTCAGGCTCATCGTCTGCAGGTACATAAAGACATGTGCCACCTGCATGGCGAGGAGGATGTTGAGCGCCGGCGCGCCTGAGACAAACGACGCCCCATAGAAGAAGTACAGGATTCGATCGCCGAGTATCCAGCCTCCGAAGCAGACGGGCACGGCGAGGAGAAGCGAGTAGGTGAATGCACGTGCAAGCGCCGTTTCCACGGACCGCAGATCCGAATGCGCTCCCCAGTGGCTTATTCGTGGAAAGAGCGTTATGTGGAGAGAGGTGGCGGTGAAGGTTGCGACAGATGTGAGGAGGAACGCCACGCGGTATATCCCGACATCCGCTTCGGTCAGGAAGTAGCCGATCAGCACCGTATCGGCATACGTGAAGATCACGATGCCGCCCGAGCTGAGAAATATCCAGAAAGAAAACGCAAGGAGGCTGGCAACATGCCGCCGCCCGAACCGTGCGGGCCGGAGTTCGAGGAAGCGCAGGTTCAAGAGGCTGCCGGCAATCATCCCGGCTACAAAGCCGCCCATCAGCCCGGCAGCGCCGAACCCGAGGAAGACGGCGACGACCTGAACGATAATCCGTGCAGTGTTGTTGAACAATCCGCTGATCTGATGGATGCCGACCTTGCCCGAACCATAGACGCCGTAGGAGCTCCAGGTCGCAATGACGCTGACGACCAGGGCGAGAAGCAGCCAGAGGTACACCTCCGATGAGGTGAGATCGACGAGGAACGGCCGCAACGCGAGCAGGACGGCGACCGATACGGCTAGCAGGCCGATCCTCAAGAGGAGGAATGCGCCGAAGAACTCGTTCTGGTCTCTGCCTTCACTGATCCGCTTCACCGCGGCGCCGCCCAGCCCCCCGTCACCGATGATGTTGAATATCCCGAAATAGGCGAGGAAGAGGAAGTACGCGCCGAGTACTGCAGGCCCGAGTACATGGGCAAAGTACATTGTCGAGACAAGGCCGAGAGCGGTCAGGCCCAGCGTCGATGTGAGGCTTATGAGGCTCTGCCGCTGGACCGGGCCGATGCCCATGACCCGGGAGAGGTAGCGGGACGGTCTGAACACCAATAAAAAAATGATGTACTGGCCATAATATCTTCCGGCCGCAGTCAGGGGAAGAACCCTGCCGTGCAGTATTCCTCTGCCCTCCCCTTTCTGCAACGGGCGGCAGGGGGAGGTGATGAAACACACATGAGGCGCTGCTGCGGGCTTGCCAGATGAAAAACGACATGAAGCCGTTTTGCGGCCACAGCCGCAACGGATGAAAATTCTTAACTCTGTTCAGATATCCGGATCCGGTTTGCTCTGACCGTCCCGGTGTAGTGGACCGGGGAGGAGGAGACCCCCTCCCCACACGCCGCCTCCCCCGCGAGGATTGCCGATGGAAAGCCGTGTATGTGGGCTCAAAAGAATCAAGCGACGAGAGGCTTCCATTTTAGAAATCGGCTTGATTTTCATGGGAAAAACGGCAGGATGCATTGATGTTCTGGCCCGGTTTCGGGCACGGGGAGAGTACCCCGCGCTAGGAGTTATCATCGAAAACGCCGAAGAGGCCAGATCGGCCGCAGACGCGACCGTAAAAAAGTACAACCAGAATTCCTGTAACCCGGATTCGCTTCAGTCCGATCTTTCCTGACAGATTGGACCGTGGGCGACGTCCCGATGGGGTCTCCCTCTCCCCATCAGTCCCTCCCCTCGAGGATAGCCGATGAGAGACCGCGTACGGGGGCGGAACGGTCCAGGCATCGGGAATCATTGAATATCAGGATGAGTCGAGTGCAGGAGCGGGTGCTGATCTCCCGGTATAGGAACCAGGAGCGGTATCGCCAGAGGAGGTGAGGAAAGGTGAACGGGGGATACCCTCCCCGCGAGCCGCCTCCCCGCTATGCGGCAGCCGTCGGGAATCGTGCGCGAGAGCGCAAAAAACCGGGCATCAGGTATCTTCTCCTGCATAAACCAGCCTGATCTTCAGGGAATATTTCTCACCACAGGAGAGGAGCCAAAGCATGAAGGCTGGTTTTCCACGGCGTTTATTCAGAGTGAATTATGCCGGAGAAAACTATATTAGACCTGCCATAATAGGAAGCCCTTGACTGCATGCTGCGGGATGACAGCGTCTGCGGGGGGTGTGAATGGAGAGAAATACCCGGGTTTTTTTCGTATGCCCGTCACTGTCTTCGTTTATCCGGGGAGATCTGGAACTGCTGAAGCGGCACTACGACGTGCGTGCTCTCGCCATTGACGATGCTCGCGGAGAGAAGAACGGGAACGACCGGTTTGCATTACTGCAGGAGATAATAAAGGGTGTGCTCTGGTCCGACGTAACCTATGCATGGTTTGCGCATAACCATGCACTTGCGGCCGTGTGGCTGTCGAAACTCCTTCGGAAGAAGTCGATCGTCGTCATCGGGGGATACGAGGTGGCGCGGGAGCCGGAGATCGACTACGGGGCCCGGCTGGATCCCGAGCTTGCCCGGAAGGTGAAATACATACTCGAAAACGCCGATAGTATTCTCGCCGTCTCGCATTTCAACGCACGCGAGATCAGCGGGATGGCAACGCCGCGGCATCTGGAGACGATCTACAACGGCATTGACTGTGCCCTCTTCACGCCTGACGGGATGAAAGAGGATGTTGTCCTCACAGTAGCCCGGATCAACAGGCAGAATATCAGAAGAAAAGGGCTGGATACGTTCATCAGCACCGCACGATACTTTCCCGGCGTCCGGTTCGTGATCGTTGGCAATGCACTCGACGACTCGATCGAGGAATTGCGCAGGGTCGCCCCGAAGAACGTTGCATTTACCGGATCCATCCCCCATGAAGAGTTGATTGGCTGGTATCGAAGGGCACGGGTCTACTGCCAGCTCTCCTACTACGAATCGTTCGGCGTCGCGCTCGTGGAGGCGATGTCATGCGAATGCGTACCTGTGGTGGCCGACAGGGGCGCGATGCCGGAGGTGGTAGGAGAGACGGGATTCCTCGTGCCGTACGGAGATCCGCTGGCGACGGCCGAGGTCATATACAGGGCATTGCTGTCAGGTAATGGAAAGGACGCCCGGAAGAGGGTGAAGCAGAAGTTCTCCATTCAGGAGAGAGAAAAGAAGATCATCGAGGCCATTCGGGGCAATGCCGTATGATCCGGCTCTTTGCTGCGGTAAACGGGGAGGTGCTATCAGGGCTGGGCGGGAGCACCACCCCGACCTATACGCGGATCCACTTCCTTCTGAGCGAGCTCGGAAGGCATCCTGATGTCGAGATCCGTTCGATCCGGTTCGGGCAGCGCCCCCGGACCGGCCTTTTCAGCCTGCTGTACAACGCCGCCGCGAGGACCGTTGCAGCTGCCCGGTCCGCCCGCCTGATCGTAAAGGACAGGCCTCTGGTCTTCTTCGCCTATCCCCACTCCATGACCGCTGTCCAGTACCGGATGCTCTTTCTGCTCTGTACGGCACTCCAGATACCAACCGCCGTCGACATCCACGATACCATCGAGCAGGCGCATGCCGTCGGGAGCGGAACATTTGCAGTGAGCAGGAGGTTTGAAGCCTTCTGCATGAAGCACGCGACGGTGCTCATTGCAACGAGCCAGCCAATGTGGGAACATACCAGGAATAAGTACGGCATATCCGGAAGGCAGGCCATCATCGCCCCCAATGCATTCGATGAGGCGTTCACGCAGCGGTATCCCGGCCGGTATACGGGCAGCAACGGCCGGTTCAACGTCTGCTATATCGGGGGGATCTCGAGGAACAGGGGTGTGGATCTGCTCGTTGACGCCTGCTCTGTCCTGCACGAGCGGCATCCCTGCCTGAGACTGACCCTTCTCGGCCCCTACGGGCCCGGTGTCCCGCCGGAGACGAGGGAACGCATTGAGAGGAGCGACTTCATCGCGAGGAAGGAGATACCGAGAGAAGCGGTCCCCTCCTCCCTTGCCGATGTCGATCTCTTCGTCATGCCGTACAACCCGCATGAGCCATACCTGAATTACCTGTCGCCGATCAAGATCTACGAGTATATCGGGACGGCAAAACCGATCCTCTGCACAAAGTGCGCATCCCTCCTCGACATCGCGGAAGAGGGGGGCATCGCCTATGTCGACTACGATGCAGGCGAGATGATGGAAGCGATCGAACGGTTTATCGTCGATCCCGGGCTGCGGAAGAGTGCATCCGAGCATCTCCTGAAGAGCCGGATGCAGCATACCTGGAGCGAGAGGGCGGAGAGGGTATATCAGGGCATACGATCATCCCTGCCGGGAACGGGCTGATCGGTGCGGATCAGGCAGAACGGACCGGGCATATCATGAAAATCTGCATGCTGACAACGACACATCCTCCTCATGACGCCAGAATCTTCCAGAAAGAGACGAACAGCCTTGTAAAGGAGCATGAGGTGACGATCATCGCACCCTCCGCAGCGGGTGGGAGCGAAACGACGGGGAACGTCAGGATCGTGTCAGTGAAAAAGCCGGAGTCGCGTGTGCTCCACTTCCTGACCATTGTGAAAGCCTTTTTGGCGTGTCTCCGGCAGGACTGCGACGTGATGCACTGCCACGAGCCTGACGCCCTCCTCATCGGGATGCTGGCAGGAAGGTTGACGGGAAGGCGGGTCATCTACGACGTGCATGAGCACTGGCCGAGCGAGATCCCCTTCGATCTCGGGATCGATGCAAAGACGCTGGCGGGAAGGGTGCTCGGGTCCGCCGTAGCCGCAGTCGAGCTCGCTCTTGCCCGCCGTGCCGACCGCATCATCGCCGTCAGCGAGAGCGTTGCCGAACGGTTCAGGGAGCGTGGGGAGAACCCCGTCATCGTATCCAACTATTCGCATACGGGCCTGCAGTTGCCCCCCATCTCCGGTGGGCGGAATCACAGGCGGCTCATGTACGTCGCCGGCAGCATGCACCTGCATCATGGGATCAGGGAGTGCGTTCAGGCGGTCTCCTCTCTGCAGGACACATACCCCGATCTCTCGCTCACGCTCATCGGCAACCTCAGGGAGAGTCCCGAGGAGATCGCCGGCAGCCATCCGGAAGCGAGGATACGGCTCACGGGATACCTGCCCTATGCGCAGATGTATGAAGAACTGAACCGGGGCGGCATAGGGCTGCTTCTTTTCCGGCCGGACTATTACAACATCTATATCGGCCTCCCGAACAAGCTCTTTGATTATATGCTCCTCGGGCTGCCGATCATCGCAACCGATCTCCCGGAGATTGGCAGGATCATCAGGGAAGCGGACTGCGGCATTCTCGTCGATCCGGCGGACGCCGCCGGGATTGCAGAGGCGATCGCCTACCTCGCGGAACGCCCAGACGAGGCAGTGCGCATGGGAGCGAACGGGAGGAGGGCGGTTGAAGAGAGATATAACTGGGGAAGAATGGAGGGCGTATTGCTCGACGTCTATCGGAGCCTCGAGCGAAGCGGGAACTGACATGGGAGGATCGGGCATCCCCAACGGGAGATCAGGCGAGGAGGGGTCCGGCACCGGACAGCCCGGGGGCAGGCGATGATCTCCGCGCTCATCCTTGACTTTGACGGCGTCATCCTGGAGTCCGTTGCAGTGAAGACCGGGGCGTTCCGCCGCCTCTTCTCGTTCGCACCGAAACATCTGGACGAGATCATCGAATTCCATCTGCAGAACGGCGGGATGTCCCGGTTTGACAAGTTCAGGTACATCTATGCGCATATCTTAAACGAGGAGCTGGACGATGAGAAGTTCGCTCAGCTCTCCAGCCGCTTTTCTGCGCTCGTCTTCGATGCCGTGGTGGGGGCGCCGTTCGTTAAAGGCGCATATGAGTTTCTCGAACGGTTTCACCGGATACTGCCGCTCTATATCGTCTCGGCAACCCCGGAACCGGAGCTCCTCGAGATCATCAGGCGGCGGTCTCTTGAGGGATTCTTCAGGAAGGTCTACGGTGCTCCGCGCACGAAGGCAGACTGCATCAGGGAGATCCTGGAGACGTCCGGAGCAGAGCCAGAAGAGACGCTCTTTGTCGGCGATGCGCCGAACGACTGGCAGTCCGCCCGCGAAACCGGGGTGCGGTTCGTCGCCCGCCTGACGCATGGAGAGCCCAACAGGTTTATCAACCTCGCGGGTGTCGAGTGGTTCGTCACCGATCTCAATGGACTGCGTGACTATATCCTCGAGGCCGTATGATCATCTGCCTGTCGTATCCGCTGAACCGGAGCGCCCCGCTGTATCCCGGGACGCCGGGGCTGGAGATCGCCCCCTTCGAGTCCATCGAGCAGGGAGACGCCTCCAATTCCAGCATGATATCCTTCAACAGCCATGCCGGCACGCATATCGATCTGCCGCGCCATTTCTGCCCGGAGGGGGGGACGGTAGCCGATCTCCTCCTCCCTGAGACGATATTCGAACCCGCCTGCTGCATTGCATTGCGCAAAGGGAGGGACGATCCTCTCGAGATAAGTGATTTCGAGCGCCTGCCTCCAGCAATCAGGGATGTCGAAGCGATCCTGATCAGGACGGGCTCGCACCGGGAGCGCGCATCCAATCCCGGGGAATACGCCGTGCGGCATCCCTGGGTGCACCCCGACATCCCCGATTACCTGCGCCGGGAGTATCCGGGGCTGCGCCTCTTCGGCCTGGATGCGATATCTATTGCCAGGCCGGATCGTCCGGACGAGGGACTCGCCGCCCACCAGGGTTTCCTCTGCAAATCCCCTCCGATTGCGGTTCTGGAAGATCTCGATCTCTCAGGCGGCATCCTCACCGAAGGGTGCTGGAGGCTCAGGATATATCCCCTGGTCCATGATGACCTGGACGGCGTGCCGGTCATCGCGCTCGCTGAAGCATACGAGTGATCCGGGAAGGATTGGCGCGCTCCTCTGAGGGGGGAGGGATGTCTCTTCCTGCCCGCTCCTGCGGAGAAGGTGCTTCGCCCGGGTATGGCTGCGTGACGGGACCCGGGTGCTTCAGATCATGGGAAGGGCCAGGACTGCGAGCGTTTCCCATGAAACCACGCGATACCACGGGGTAATAAGCATACAGAATGAACATGGAATTTGATGCGCATCTCCCATTTTCATATAAAACGCCCATGAAGCCCCCGATGGGGGTGACAGGCGCAACGGATGAAAATCCATGAGCGGATATCTGCGCCGAATCCACCGATCATCACCGGTTGCGCCTCTGGCCGATCGCCGCCTCACAGGCGTTTTCGGTTCCGTTCAACCAACCCGCGATACCCGTCCGGGCGGGGCAATACCGGAGCGTCCGGCTATCAAATGATACCCGACTGCTCCACATGGCCCGGGGCAACCACGGTGGAGAGCCGCTCGGCACCCATCGAAAAGCCCTTCTGTTTATCGAGTTTCATATTTAACAGTTCCGGTAGGGGCGACACCCTGCCGCCTGACGCCTTTTGGGTTTCCTGCAGCCTGTGCCCGGACGCTGTCCGAAGGGCTTCGAAGGGAGAGCGCCGAATCCTTCCGATATCGCAATATTCGCAGGGCTCTCTGCGGTCATGGACGGGCAGCCCGGGGTGTGAGAGACCTCGTCCTCGGTGGCGGGTTGAGGATAGATTCTTAAAGAGGAATGCGACACTAGAGCAGGGATACTCATGAGCTGGCAGGGAAGGCAGGTGCTGGTGACGGGCGCGGGCGGATTTATAGGCTCGCATCTGGTGGAGGAACTCCTCGAACGCGGAGCGGATGTGACGGCATTCGTCCACTATAATGCCCGGAACGACTGGGGGCTGCTCGAAGGCCGGTACAGGGGGGATGAAGAGAGCCTGACGGTTGTCATGGGGGACGTTACGGACGGATTCGGCGTCAGCAGGGCTGTTCTGGGCAAAGACGTCGTCTTCCACCTTGCTGCGCTCATCGGCATCCCCTACTCCTACATCGCACCGGAGTCCTATGTCAATACCAACGTAAAGGGAACGCTGAACGTGATGGAAGCCTGCAGAGCGGCAGGCGTGGAGCGGGTCGTCCATACCTCCACGAGCGAGGTCTACGGCACGGCACGGTATACGCCCATCGACGAGAAGCATCCCCTGCAGGGCCAGTCCCCCTACTCTGCGAGCAAGATAGGGGCGGATAAGATTGCAGAATCGTATCATCTCTCATTCGGCCTCCCGGTCGCAACGCTGCGGCCGTTCAACACCTTCGGTCCCCGGCAGTCGGCACGCGCCGTCATTCCCACCATTATCACCCAGGCGCTCGTCTCCTCCACCGTCAGGCTCGGATCGCTCACGCCGGTCCGCGATCTGACCTACGTCGCCGACACCGTGCAGGCGTTCATCCGCATGGCGGAGTGCGATGCGGCAGTGGGGATGACAATCAACGCAGGCACGGGAAAGGGTGTCGCGATAGGCGATCTCGCCGAAGAGATCGTCGGCATGGTGAACCCTGATGCCAGTATCGAGTGCGACAGCGGACGGGTGCGGCCTGCGAAGAGCGAGGTGATGACCCTGCTCTGCGACAACACGCTCGCCCGCGAGGTGCTTGGGTGGAGGCCGCAGTATACGCTTGAAGAGGGGCTTATGAGGACGATCGAATGGATGAGAGAACACCTTGCGTCCTATAAGACAGGCATGTACACCATCTGAAGGGCAGAGCCATGCAGGCAGTGATTCTGGCGGGGGGGCGGGGTCGGCGCCTGTACCCCTACACGGCCGTCCTTCCAAAACCTCTGATGCCGATATGCAATATCCCGATTCTCGAGGTCATTCTCCGGCAGATGGAGAAGTACGGCTTCGCCGATGTCATCATCAGCACGGGATACCTGGACGGCCTTATCAGGGCATACCTGGAGAGCAGCGAACATCCGGACTTAAACATCCGTTTCAGCCATGAAAACGAGCCCCTTGGCACCGTCGGCCCGCTGCACCTGATCGACGGCCTGGAGGAGACGTTCCTAGTGATGAACGGCGACGTCCTCACCGATATCAATTATCAACGACTTGTGGAGTATCACCGCGAGAAACAGGCAGTTGCTACCATTGCCACGTTCCAGCGGGACACCAAAATCGACTTCGGGGTGCTTGTGCACGATGCGGCGAATAAGATCCGGGGCTTTACGGAGAAGCCGATCTACCACTTTGAGGTCAGCATGGGCATCTATGTCTTTGAGCGGGAAATTCTTGCGTATGTCCCGAAAAACACCCCCTTCGGCTTCGACGACCTCATGTATGCGATGATAGCGCAGGATGCCGGGATCTACAGTTACCCGTATTCGGGCTACTGGCTCGATATCGGAAGACCTGACGATTACGAACGATCGATAGACGAATTCGAAAAGAATAAAGAGAAGTTCCTGTGACCAGAGTCCTTGTTACCGGTGCTTCGGGCTTTACCGGGCAGCATATGATCCGTTATCTTCTCGGGCTCGACGGCGACGTTCCGGAGATCTACGGATTGTACCAGAACTCGACGCCGGCCCGGCGTGAGGGATGCACCTACATCAGGGGGGACATCTGCGATCGCAGCCGCATTGCGGCACTGGTGAACCGGACATCGCCTGACACGATCCTGCACCTCGCCGGGCTGAATCGCGGCAGCCTGCAGAATCTGACCCGTATCAATCTACTCGGGACCGAGAACCTGCTCCATGCTGTGGTGCAGGAGGGTGGGCATGCCCGCCTGCTCGTGATCGGCTCCGCCGCGGAGTACGGCTATGCCGGAACGAAGCCGATCTCCGAGTCCACCCCGCTCTGCCCCGTCAGCGACTACGGCATTAGCAAGGTTGCACAGGATCTGCTCACGCAACGCTACCATGCTGCATACGCTCTCCCGGCAGTCGTGGCCCGCCCCTTCAACCTGGTCGGCCCGGGCCAGCCGGAGTCGTTCGTCTGTGGCCGCATGGTCGCGGAGGCGGGAGAGATCGAGTCGGGCCGGCGGAGGGTGATGGAGCTCGTCAGCCTCTCCGCCCGGCGGGACTTCATCGATGTCCGGGACGCCGTCAAGGCCTACTGGGCGATCGTCTCCCACGATCGTTTCGACGAGGAATGCGCCGGCAGGGCGTTCAACGTGGGATCGGGACTGGATTACTCGGTTGCCGATCTGCTCTCCTGCATCGAGGCGATCACCGGGAGACGGTATGAGATCGCGCTCCCGCCGTCACCTCCCCCGGAACTGATCCCGACGCAGATCTGCGACAGCAGCCTGCTCCACAACGTAACGGGATGGAGACCGTCCATCCCCCTGCACCGATCCCTGCAGGATATGCTCCGGCTCGTGCAGGGCGGCGTGGTTTCCTGACATGCGCCGTCAGATCACGCCCATCTCTGACAGGCGGGTGGGCAGGTACTCCTTCGTCACAAAGTCCAGCCCCCTGCTTGCAAACGCCTGCTGTTCGGACTTCAGTTTCATCTGGAGCTGGAGGTTGATCTGTTCGCGCCAGTAGTCCGTGGCAAAACGGGGATCGGTCAGCTCGGCCTTCAGCGCATTGATATCCTGCTCGGTCAGGCGGTCGGCGGGGAGATTGTAGTCGCTGATGTCGCTCGGCTGCACGCCGACGAACTGCGCCTGCGGCGTCGCAAGCAGCTCGGACATGTGAGCGCTCTTGATCGAGCCGTAGGCGACGCTTGCGTAGATACGGTATGACCAGGGATCGCCATCGGTGAAGACGACGACCGGGAGATTCATCGTCTCATGCACCCGGCGCAGCAGCCTCCGCGTCGACCGTGCAGGCTGACCCTTGAGGTGCACCAGCACCGCTCCGTACTCCTCGTCAAACCCGTTCTCCATCAGGCGGGCGTACATACCGCCGGTCTCGATCGCGATCACGAACCTTGCATCGTGGTCGAGGAACTCTATCGTATCGATATTGTTCGGGATCGGATACCCCGCCTCTCCCACATCCTGCTGGCAGTGGATCTCGCGCACCCCGCGCCGCGTGCTCTCCCGAAGGCGCAGCGGCCCGAAGATCGACGCACCGTCTTCTTCCGGCCTGAGGTGAAAGGCCTCGCGCTGCATATCGGTAAGGATCTCGAGATCCTCGATGAGGAGATTGCTCTCGTCCTGTGCGGCTAACTTCGCCTTCTTCCAGCCCTCGGAGATGTAGTAGAGCTCTCTCAATGTCGATGAGCGGTTCTCGACGAGCTGCTGCTTCAAAAAACCGATGGTGTAGGCCATCTTCAGGAGATGAATGGCGCTCTTTTCCGAGGTGGCGATCCGGGTGCTCTCCTTGCTGCCGTATTTCCATACCGCGCTCTCGTCATCGTACTCGATATTCTGCTTGGTGCGCGTCGGCAGCCTGATGTGGGGCACCAGGCCTTCGCGCATCTGGCTGTACCACCCGCGCGCAATATTGACCAGCCGCTCCTTTGCGAGCGCATCCAGCGTCTCTTTAGACATCGAGATCCACCACCACCTTCACCGCGTCGTCCACGCCGCGGAGATCGAGCGTGCCGTCGCCGGTACCGGCGTATGTCACCCGGAACGCCGCTCCGGGTTCAAGCCGGATCTTCCAGACCCTGCTGAACTCCCCGTCAAAGGCATCGACGAAATCGGGTTTCGGATGCACATCCTCCGCGGTGTCGCGGGAGAGGGCAAAGAGGGTGAAGGCGAGCTCCTGCCCGGTGTAGTTGTTCAGATCGATTTGGACCCGGCCGTTCTCGGTATACTTCTTTGCGACAAGTTTTCTCATGATCCTGCCTTCGATCGGCGATGTGTCGAGGGGCGGCATCTCGACGATCTCGCTTACTTTCGCGGCGATGTCGGGTATCACCGAGCAGATCGCCCGAGCCCGGTCGTCCTGCTGCTTCTTTTTATCCCGGCGGGCCAGATACTGCTTCAGATCGCGCCCGAGTTCCTGCAGAACCAGGACGATCTCATGTTCTATCTCGAGAATGGCTGCAATCGCATCCTTGCTCTCGCTCGTAAAGGGCACGTTGGTCGATGCCACATGCACCATGATGATCACCGGGCCGACGGGAAGCCCCTGCTGTGTCAGCCCGTAGGATTTCCAGTTCACCGACGACGCACTCCCGGTGATCACGCAGGCACCCTGCTGGTAGAGGAGCGGTACGCGGTTTGCAAACCTGAGCAGCTGCGCTGTCCCCTCGGCAGGAAGTTTTCCCCCGTAGCCGATTGCCGCCTCGACGATGAAGGGGTGGCCTCCGTGTACGCTGCTCGGGCGGGTGCGCGCTGTGACGAAGTCCATACGGAACTCTTTCTCAAGCCCCAGTTTGAGCAGCTCCTCGCCTATGGGCGAGAGGCAGGCCGAAGCTGGAGGGGCGGGCACTTTTACCGCCTGCATCGCCTCGAGCAGCCGTTTCAGCTCTGCGGCGTCGAGATGCTTCACCTTCCGCGTCCCCTTCACGCCTGCAAGCCCGGCGATCTCTTCGGCGGTCTTCTTCCCCACCCTGCTGAACCCCTGAACCAGAAATTCGAGCAGGGTCTGGTTGTTGCCCGCCGCCATCCGCTTGAGCGCGCCGAACTCGATCCCGTGGGGGTGGGGGAGGATCGATCTCGGGCATGCCGGCACCTCGGCGCTCACCCGTTCGAAGATATGCGCCTCACCGTCGATCTCGGCCCTGATGCGAGCATGGGGGTTAACGACCGCCGTATAGCGGAGGTACTCGAGCAGGCGCTTCTTTGCCGCGAGGCTGCTCTTAAACTCGATCTCGATCCTGGTGCCGTGCATTCTGTCCCAGTCGATCTCCTCGGAGACAAGCACATCGGGTTCGTTCGTCTCGATCCTGATCAGGATCTCGAACCGCCGCGCCCGCTCCTTTGCGCCCGTGCGCGAGATCACCACTGCAGGCTTTCCGGTCGTGAGCTGGCCGTAGAGGACCGCCGCGCTGATCCCGATCCCCTGCTGCCCCCTGCTCTGCCGGATCTGATGGAACCGGGAACCGTAGAGGAGTTTGCCAAAGACGTACGGCACCTGCTCCGGCATGATGCCCGGCCCGTTGTCCTCGACCGTGATCCTGATGATGTCGGCTTCCACCTTCCTGACGGAGACGAAGATGTCGGGGAGCACTTCGCCCTCCTCGCATGCATCGAGCGCGTTGTCCACCGCTTCTTTGATAGCGGTGATGATGCCGCGTGTCGGCGAGTCAAATCCGAGGAGATGCTTGTTCTTCTCGAAGAATTCCGCTACGCTGATGCTCCGCTGCTGCCTTGCAAGGTCCTCAGCAAGCACCATGCTGGCTCACCCCGGAGATGGCCTCGGCAAGTGTCATCTCCTGCTGCGTGCCGGAGTGCAGGTTCTTGAGCGTCACCCGGCCGGACTCGCACTCTCGCCTGCCCAGGATCACGGCATAGTCCGCTGTCTTTGCGGCATGCGCAAGCTGTGCCGAAAGCCCCCTCTGCATCAGGTCGATCTCGGTCTGAATGCCTGCCGCACGGAAAGCGCGCGCCACCTCCCATGCCCTCGCCCTGGCCTCCGGAGTGGAGACCACTGCAGCGATCGGGGTTTTCTCGAGCGGAAACTCGCCGAGCGAGACCATGACCCGGTCAAAGCCAACGGCAAACCCGCTCGACGCCGCATCATCCCCGCCGAAGAGGTGGGCGAGGCGGTAGGTGCCGCCGCCGAGTATCTGGTTCTCTGCACCAAGGTTCGGGGCGAACGCTTCAAAGACCATCCCGGTATAGTAGTCAAGGCCGCGGGCAATCCCGAAGTTGGGGGTATAGGAGATCTCCATGGAATCAAGGATGGCGAAGAGCTCCTCGATGCGGGATCGCTCCGGCATATCGCCTGCGATCTCAAAGACCGCTGCAGGATCCCTGCTGTCTACGAGCCCGATCAGGGGCTCGAACAGGTCGTCCCGCCCTATCTCAGCCAGGCTCTGCTCGAGGCCCGCATGGTTCCGCTTATCCAGGTGCGCCATCACGGCCCGCTGACCTTCGGGGGGAAGATCCTGCGTGAGCCGTTTCATCGGCGCCAGATGGCCGATCTGCAGGTCGAAGGTGACTCCGGCCGTCCGGAGCAGTTCGTCGGCGAGCGTGATGGTCTCCGCATCGGCAGACGCCGTATCCGCACCGATCAGCTCGACGCCGAACTGCCAGAACTGGCGGTACCTTCCCTTCTGAGGGCGCTCGTATCGGAAACAGTCTGCAAAGTAGCACCACCGGATGGGTTTTGGAAGCACCTTTCCTTCGTTTACATAAGCGCGCAGCACCGATGCCGTGACCTCGGGCCGGAGCGTCATCTGGCGGCCGCCCTTGTCCTCAAATACGTACATCTCCTGGATGATCCCCTCCCCTGACTTCAGGGTGAAGAGTTCGAGATGCTCGAAGTCGGGCGTGCAGATCTCGCGATAGCCCCAGCGGCGCGCGGTCTCGCGCATGCATCCCTCAATCCTTCTTCGGCGTTCCATCTCTTCAGGTAAAAAATCCCTGGTTCCGCGTGGTTTTTGAAGCATTCCGAAACTCCCTGATATTATTTTGGATCCCTATCATTTATGCGTTCAGTCTGCCCGAGAAAACGCTGGAGCGTGCTCTCGCCGTGCCAGATCTTCTCCCGCTCGACCCTGCCCTGCAGGTACAGGGCGGCGAGGATCAGGCCGAGGCCCAGGATTTCGGTATTCGGCCCGTACAGTGCGATCAGGAATCCGAGCAGGGCAAGTGCGGAACAGGCAACGCCCCGGTATGCTGCAGTCCGGTATCCGGGCAGACGCGTGCGGGAGAAGATGCGGAGATCGCGCAGCCAGAGATACAGGACGGCGGCCAGACCGAAACCCGCAACATAGATGAGATAGGTCATACAGTGCAGTAATTATTATACCTCCATCCCTATTTTTGTTATTGAAATGTCGCCGAATGCCGCTCTCAGGGATGTCCTTCAGCGCTACTGCCGCAGGGAGATCACCGAGGATGAAGCGCTGCAGACCATAGAAGGCCTCCGCATTGAGATTGTCGGGGATATGGCCCGCATTGATGCCGGTCGGGGTGTACGGTGCGGGATGCCGGAAGTTGTCCTTGCCGAGGGAAAAACGCCTGAACTGCTTGCCGATATCATGATTGCGCAGCTCGCAACAGCCGGCCGGTGCATTGCGACCCGTGCCTCGCCCGAACATGCCGCAGCCGTCCGGGCGCGGGTACAGCAGACCGGCATCACGTTCGAGTATCGGGAGGCGGCGCGGGCGCTGATCCTCTCGACCGCACCGCCGCCGCAGCCCCGGGGCGGCGTGGTCGGCATCCTCACCGCGGGGACGACCGATATCCCGGTAGCAGAGGAAGCGCGCCTGATCGCCGAAGAGATGGGTTGTGAAGTCCGCACGGCATTTGATGTGGGAGTAGCAGGCATTCACCGTCTCTTCCCGGCGCTCCGACACCTCCTGGACGCCCATGTTCTGATCGTCGCAGCCGGAAGGGAGGGGACGCTGCCGACGATCGTTGCGGGGCTGGTGGATCGCCCGGTCATCGGGCTGCCGGTCAGCACCGGATACGGCCACATGGGAAATGGAGAGGCGGCGCTCGCCAGCATGCTCCAGTCGTGCGCCGTGCTCGGCACCGTGAATATCGACGCCGGGTTCGTGGCGGGCGCTCTTGCAGCGCGCATAGCAAATATGGCGGCCGGTGGAGGAAGAGAATGACCAGAGGTTTTTATATCGGGAGATTTCAGCCGTACCACAACGGGCATCAGACGGTGCTGGAGCGCATCGCCGGGTGGGTGGACGAGATCATCATCGGTGTCGGAAGTGCCCAGCTCAGCCATACACTTGAAAACCCATTTACCGCAGGGGAACGGGTGCTGATGATCACCCGGTCTCTTGCAGACCTCGACTGCCCGTTCTATGTCATCCCCATCGAAGACATCAGGCGCAATGCAGTCTGGGTCGCGCATATCAGATCGATGACGCCGCCTTTCGAGGTCGCCTATACCAGCAACCCCCTTGTGATGCAGCTCTTTACCGAGGCGGGCCTTGCGGTGCAGTCCCCTGATATGTACGAGCGGCAGACCCACAGCGGCACGGCAATCAGGCAGCTCATGCTCAACGGCGATGGATGGGAGCACCTGGTCCCCAAGCCCGTGGTCGATGTCATCCGCGAGATTCGCGGTGTTGAGCGTCTCCGGAGGATCATGGAGCATGACTGAATGCACAGCAGGGAAGATGTGAGAGGCAGACGTTTCATGTTCAAAGCAATCAGAGATTTATTTACAAGAAAAGAAGACCGGGAAGAGGTCATAGAATTACCGTTCGAGGAGGTGCCGGGATGGCTGGATGCGCATGAGCAGGAGATTCAGGACGAACTTATGCAGCATACCGCCGCCTCCCGCGAAAAAATTCCTAAGATACAAAAGCAACTTCAGCAGATTGTAGCGTCGCTGGAATCGGCGGGCGAACAGAGCGATGCGCACCCGAGACTCAGGTCCATTGCGAAGACGGCGCTGCCGCAGTTCGTTCGATCGATGCGCCAGATCCTTGCAAAAGAGCCATCGGGCGATCCCGAAGAGTTCTATGCAACCGCCTCGGAGATGCTGAAAGGGTGCATCAAGGCCTTGAGAGGCCAGGGAAAGTACCTGTTTCCGATATTCACCGAGGAGATGCGCGAATTTCGTACCGGTGTGCGGGATCTCGGCACAGAGATCAATGCCATGACCGGGGCGATCACGCAGGCCCGCACGCACCTGGACCGGGTGGCAGACCTGCGTGAAATACATCGTGATATGGTTCATACGCAGGAGAGGCATGCCGGAATGCTCGCCGAGGCGGTACAGGCCGAAGAGATGCTCGGCGGGCATGAGCGAAAGGTACTCGAGCTGCAGGAGGCGATCTCCCGACTGGAGCGCGACCCCGCGTTTGCGGCGTGCAGTGAGATGGAGCAGCAGATACGCGCGCTGGAAGCAGAGAGAGCCGAGATGGTCCGCAGGTCTGCCGGCGTGACGCTTCCTGCCATGCAGGTGCTCCGAAAGGTGGAAAAGATTGCGGGAAAGCGGCAGGACAGAATTATCCGCGATAAGGTTCGGCGCCTCAGAGACCTCCTTGCCGATCTGCCCGCAGGGCAGGAGACCGAACGTGACGCGCTGCTTCTCGATGTGATGCCTTCGGTGCTGGATCTGATCCGCGAGGGTGAACTGACCCTGAAGAATAAGGAAGAACAGCATCTCTTTTCAGACGATCAAACACTCCGCAACGAGCTTTCCGGCATTGCCGCACTGTTCAGGGACGTCGATGATCGGCTGAGCCGCACCAGGAGCCGCCTTGCCGATACTCCTGTTCTTCTTGAGCGGGAGCGGCTCATTATGGAGCTGGAGGAATGCCGGAGGCGGCAGCAGGCACTGCAGGCTGCGCTCGAAGAGAGCCGTCAGCAGATCGAGAAGATGAGCCACACTTTTGCGGATCTGACAGAACGGCTGCACGAGCGGACGAAAGACCTGGACGATCGGGACATCGCCGTCAGCGTGGAGATGCTCCCGGCATATGCCGGGCATGGAGCGGCATGAGATGCGCGGATCAATAAGGGAATCTTGTTTAGCCCGGACCTCATGTTATATTGATGGGTATGGTCGATGAGTGCTGATGCAACAACACCGAGAACTGGACCCGGGCCGAACTTCTGGCTTGCAGTGCCTGCCATCTCTCTGGGGGGGATCGGGATCGGCGTTCTGCAGCGAGCCCTCCAGATCAATATCATCGATACAGGCGCATGGGGGTGCGTGATCGGATCATTCGTCCTCTTCTACCTGGCATATATGAAGCCTCGAAGGGATATTGTCTCGCTCTTCACTCCGCTCTTTGCAGTAATCATCTTCGTTCTGCCCAGTGAGCTGCAATCCAGTGGCGAAGGTATTTCCTGGCTCGTGCTGCAGATCGCCTTTGCGCTGAGCATCTCCATTCTTGCACTACGGGTGGAGAAATGGTTCAGCCAGCCTCGGACCCGGCGGCAATGGGAGGACGAGGATGAAGATGAAGAAGAGGATGATGTAGATGAGGAAGGTGATGTAGATGACGATGGAGGAGATGTTAGATAGCTATATCGAGGAGCTCAAACCCCATGTCGCGACCATTGATGACGAAACAGGGCACCTGATCGCCTCCGCCCTGCTGACGTTCAAGTTCGGTCTCTACAAAAAAGCCATCGAGTGGTGCAATGAGGCGCTGAAGCGGCTTGAGGAGAAGAGGGGCGCTCCTGATGCTGTAAGGACGGCACTCATGATTGTACGGGAGCACGCTCTCGATCTCGCCGCATCGCGGGTTACGGAACATCCAAAACATTCCTTCCGGTCGGACGATCAGGGGCTGCTTGCCGTCGATCTTCCGGGCAGGGAGGTGGAGAGGCCGGTTGCACTGGATATGGATAATGCCCTGATTCTGCTCTATGCAGTGGGGATCGCGAGATCGCCTGACGACGAACAGGCGCTCGAGGAGCACCGGCGGTTTCCCATACAGATCCTGGAGTCGTACAGCGAAAAGCTCACGGAATAAATAGTCTGCAGGCATTGCGAACCTGCATCCGGATGTTCTTCAGGCATCCCTGTCCCGAAATGTCAGGGTCGGTGAGGATTGAACGAGCGCCTGCTGTACGGGCCTGCGCGATGCGTCAGCGCGGATTTCCTTGCCGCAGAAACGCCTTCTCCTGCCTCCTCATCCCAGAGCGATAAACCCGGTCGGGAAAGGGGTTCATGTTCCGGCCCATGGCTGGCCCGGGTGGTAGAGATCTATGGTATCGCCCCTTTCTTTGGTGCATGCACGGTTTACCGCCGGTTATCGCCTCCGGGGATTGCGGATCAAGGAAGCGATGCTCCCCGCGATCCGCTGGAGAGTGACAGGCGGAAAACCGTGCAGGGATCCTGCACCCTTTCCCATGCCCTATGCATCGATTTCGCATGAAACCGCATGAGTCCGGGGCCACAGGCATACCGAATGAACATGGGCGATGTTGCCCACCGCCCATGTTCATATAAAACGCCCATGAAGCCCCCGGGAGGGGCTGCAGGCGCAACGGATGAAAATCCATGAGTTTTCTGGAGCATCACGGATTCTTTAGTTGCTGAAGCTCCCAGTACGGTGAACCGAGGGAGACATCCTCATAGGGGGGGACCGGGGAGGGGGAGAACCCCTCCCCCCGTGAGGATGGCCGGTGGGAAGCCGTGTACAATAGCGAATTGATTTGAACGGCGAGAGGCTTTCATTTCAGAAATCGGTTTAATTTTAATGGTATAATTGACCCGGTTCGGGCGATCAAAGATTCTGGCTGCATGTCTGGACGCAGCCCCGTGTACGGGCACACGCCGCCCATCGCAGGGCAGGGAAAGCGGCTTTTAAGGAACGGAGTTCTCCCGGGCGGGGACCGATGCCCGCCACGGTTCACAGGAACGGGGCGCCCGGACTGAATCGGTTCCGTGATGCCTGCACCCGGTTCATCGATCCCGGTTGCGCCTGTGGCCTGCAAAGCCTCGTAATGCTTCCAAACGGCCACGGCATGCACCGCGATGCTACTCGATCTCGACGAGCTGAATATCAAACATCAGATCCATCCCCGCCAGCGGGTGATTGGCATCCAGCGTGACGGTCGACCCGGTCACCTCGCGCACCGTGACAACCATGACCTGCCCGTCCGACTGAAGGATCTGCAGTTGCTGGCCCACTTCTGGTTCGAAGTCTTCAGGGAGCTGGTTACGGTCTGCCGTGATCATCATATCCTCCCGACGATGACCGTATGCTTCATCCGCAGGGACTCTGGCGGTCTTTTTTTCACCGGGGTTCATACCGACGATCGCCTCCTCAAAGCCCTGAATCACCTGCCCGTCGCCGAGGGTAAATTGAAGGGGTTCGCGGTCGTAGGAACTGTCGAACACCGTTCCGTCTTCCAGTCGGCCGGTGTAATGCACTTTTACGGTATCTCCGTTTTTTGCCTGCGCCATTGTTGCCTTGACCATATTAACCACCGCCGGGTTGTATCCACCAATTATTATTTAAAACTGATTATTATTTTATATTGCTGCAAGAAGCGGGCAGTATACCTGATTTAACCGCAGGATAGCACCTGAACATATCAGAAACCGGTGCATTGCCAGGCTATCGGGACACTGCATTTCATCTCCTTCAGGAGTGTGCGATGCGCCCTCGCCTGCCCATAGGAGCGATGAAACGCCGGGAAATCACCGGTGATCCATCTCGCCTGCGAAATCCGCTTCAGGGTTCGCCCGGAGCGGGGATCGGGAGCACTGCAGATAGCAGTGCCGCCCAAAAAAAGTTACTCTTCTCTTGTCCTTCCCGTCAACCGGTCCATCATCTCGGGAGCCCGATCCCTGAGGCCGAACCCGACGATGATGGCGATCGCAGCACCGATGCCGAGAGCAACTCCCCATGCAAGCGGAACGACGAAGGCATATATGATCGAGAGGTCGAGCAGGAGCTGCTGAAGTGCGAGAATGACGACGACGAAGTAGAGGAACGCCCTCAGCAGCAACGTGACCGTCCCGAAGTACTCAATCCGCTGCGCTTCCCCGAGACTCTGGAGGAAGTCCATGAGCCAGTCAATCAGGATGATCCCGACGATGAGGATCAGGATGAACGCGATAATGTTCGGGATATAGGCCAGGAAGGCCGCGACCAGTGCTGTCAGGGCCGTGATCTGGAGGACACTGACCGCTGCGAGAATTGCGATCAGGTAGATAATCCAGCGGACAATAAGGTCGAAGAGATGGACTATGCTCGTTGAGGAGCGTTCGATATACTGTCCGACCGCTGTCTTCCTGAGAGCATCGTCGACACCTATCCGGTCGAGAACCTCGGCAACAATCCTACCAAGGATGCGTCCGATAATCCAGCCGATGATGAGGATGATGATTGCTGCGATGAGATTTGGCAGAAACAGAATGACATTACGGGCCAGCTCCTCTACTGGCTCAAACGGTGCCAATACCTGCGCCGAGAGGTCTTCATTTGCCATGGTAAATCACCGCCTGAAGGATATGAAAGGTACTATATAAAGCTTGGTGCTGCTGCTGCCTCCGGCGGTCAGGCGGGTGTGCCAGACGAGGCTATTTCGAAATTCCGGCTGTAAGCGGGATCCGGGCGCCGTATGCAGGGGTCACGGCGATTGTCGGCACAAACGAGATCCTGTCGATATGACCTCCGCGATGGCGCCCGGTGAGTGGCAACTGCACGGCCGTGCCGCTGGAGGGCGGGCAATCCCGGCTGCGTCAGGAATCGTGCGAAGAATGCCCGATGAAGAGAGCAATGAGATAAAACGGCATCCCGACTGCCGCTCCACCCGCTTCTTCGGAGCGATCCGGAGTGCCGCCCGAATCTCGATCCAGAGGGATTCAGCGATGAAGAGCAGGGCAACTTTCTACCGGGGAGTATATCAGGGCATGACCTGCCGCCCGCCATGGCGGCGCAGAGGGTTTTATATACCGAGCCTGACGATGGCCTGCATTACCGGAGTGACCTGCATGCAGCATGAGAGTTATCCAGTACCTGAGCATGGCAACATACCGATCTACAATGCACAGACGAAAACCGTCGAGATGCTCGAGAGGGTGGTGCTGCCGGATGAGGAGTGGAGAAAGCGTCTGACACCTGAGCAGTTCGCTGTCGCCCGGAAGAAGGCGACCGAGCCGCCCTTCAGCGGAAAGTATCACGACTGCAAGGAGAAGGGCATCTACCGGTGCGTCTGCTGTAGCATTGATCTCTTCGATTCAGAGACGAAGTTTGAATCAGGGACAGGATGGCCGAGTTTCAGGGCGCCTGTCGCGGAGCAGAACATCCGAACGGAGCTCGATACGAGCTATGGCATGAGCAGGGTGGAGGTGCTCTGCGCACTGTGCGATGCCCATCTCGGGCATGTGTTCGACGACGGCCCGCCGCCCACCTTCAAGCGGTACTGCATAAACTCGGCATCGCTCATATTTATTCCGGAGGATTGACGGGGCTCTGCACTTCGTGCAGACAGAGAGAAGCGCCGGAGGCTGATGGAGCGCCCGCCAAAACAGGCAGACCATCTCGGGCCTCCTCTACCGGAGGGAAAAGCTCAACGATACTCCTGGCTGTATGGGGCATCTTTATGACAGGTGAAGACGCGGAAGAGGGGCTCTCTCCCCGCATGCCCACCCGGGCGGTGCTGTTGTACCCTCCTCTCAAACGGAGCGTGGCTGCGGTCCCTGCGCAACAACGCACGGTTCTGCCAGCTCCGGTATGCATCGCAGGCAGCGCCGCCGTTCCAGCGTGCCTCCCCATTTCTGCGTTCATCAGGCTGGCTCTTTCATGAAGGTCGCTTCGATCACGGATCGCTGCATCTCCGTGCCCCGGATCATCATGCACCAGCGATGAGTTCGAACCGAGACGGGAGTCAGCATGCCGAAGAGCTGCCGGACCTCGTCCCCGGTGAAGTAGTGGTTGAGCACCGAACCCCTGCGGAGAAATGTATGCTCCTCAACCTCTTTCCCCCTGCCGAAACGCATGTCGTCCACGCCAAAGCCGCAGAAGAAGAGCCTCCCTCCCTTGCGGAGAGTGCGTGCGGACTCGAGAGCGATCCGGGAGCGCCCGGGACGGAGCATATGGCCGATGACATGGCTGGCAAAGATCGCATCGAACGAACAGTCCAGGAAGGGGAGGCTGCAGGCGTCGGCAACCAGGAAGTGGATCCGGGAGGCGGCACCGGGTATCCGGCAGCTCCGGGCAACGGCGTTTCCCGAGAAGTCGAGCGCGGTGATCATCCACCGCTGCCCCATCATCGCAGATACGGTCGATCCGTTCCCGCACCCGAGCTCAAGCACCGCAGCATTCTCAAAAAGGCAGGGGAGATCCCGGGTATGCCTCCCCCACAGGCATCCGCGGCTGCTGTATTCCTCGTCCCATGCCCTTGCGGCCGCTGCCTGCGACCTGCCGAATTCGCGCTCCGTCATCCCTGATCCTGCATCTTCTGCTCCCGCAGATATCGGGCTCGAACCAGCCTGATCTCCTCATAGGTGTACTCATTGCCCAGCCGTTCCCTGAGCGGTTTGAGGAGCGGCGTGTCGGCGGTCTCCAGCGCCCGCAGAATCGCCCGCTGTTTCGCCGGCTCCACGAGCCGATCGAGCGGCACACCCTCTCCGCGCTCGATGAGCCGGGCAAGGTGAGAGGTGACGGTCTCCGGGCGCAACCCCCTCCTCTCTGCTATCTCCTCGATGGAGAGCCCCTCCCGATACAGATCCAGGGTCGCCTGCAGAACCCTTGCAGCAGTCTTCAAAGGTTTTCCGGCGGATTTTGGAGATGTTTCACCCGGGGTGCGGGGAAGGGAGGGGGGAATGCCGCTCTCTCCCCTGCAGAACCGGCCGATGATCGCAAGGAACGCATCGCCGTACTTCTGCACCTTATTCTCGCTCATGCCGTGTAGATTCCTGAGATCAGCGGCGCTCCCGGGATATGAGGCCGCCATCTCCCGCAGGGTTCTGTCGTGAAGAATGACGTACGGGGGCACCCCTTCGCGGTCGGCGAGCACTTTCCTTGCCCGTCGAAGCTCTGAAAACAACACCCGGTCATATTCTTCATCGTCCCGTCCCGGCAGGTGCTCCGGCGGCTCCGGGAGTGTCAGATGGACCGGGATGCTGCCGGCAAGCACCTCCCTGCCTGCGGCATTCATCCGCAGGACCGGGTAGGCATCGCCTGCCGAGTCCAGGTATCCGCGCTGGACGAGTTCCCGGATGAATGCCAGCCACTGGGATCGCGGATACCCCTGCCCGGTACCATACTCGGGCAGGCGATCGTGGCCTGACGACAGAATTCTCCGGCTTTTCGACCCGCAGATGATATCGGCAATGTAGGCTGCCCCGTACCGGCCGTTGACCCGTGATATGCACGACAGTATCCTGCGCGCAACCTCTCTCCCGTCAAATGTCGCCGGTGCCGAGAGGCAGCGGTCGCAGGCGTTGCAGGGGCCGCCTTCATACGTCTCCCCGAAGTACCGGAGCAGGTGCGCCCGCCTGCATGCGGGGCTCTCGCAATAGTCGAGCATATCATTGAGTTTCCGGTATGCAACCTGCTTCTGGGTAGGATCCGTGTATTCCCGCTCGATTATGTATTTGATCTTGCCATAGTCGCCCCTCCCAAAGAAGAGGATGCAGTCGCTCGGCTCGCCGTCCCTGCCGGCCCGACCGGTCTCCTGATAATAGGCCTCAATGTTCTTCGGGAGATCGGCATGGATCACGTACCGCACATCCGGTTTGTCGATCCCCATGCCGAATGCAATCGTTGCGCAGATGATCTCGACATCTCCCCTGATGAACTTCTCCTGGGTCTCGGATCGGACCGAATCAGGCAGGCCTGCATGGTACGGCAGGGCCCGGAATCCCCGGCTCCGAAGTTTCTCTGCGAGGTCGACGGTCGACTTCTGGCTGAAGCAGTAGATGATTCCGGCGTCGTCGGGGTGATCCCGCACGTAGGCGAAGAGCGCCTTCTCCATGCCCCTCTTCGGCATGACCCGGTAGAAGAGGTTCTTTCGGTTGAAGCTGCCGATGTAGACGCTCGGGCAGTCGAGGTTCAGCTGGTCGATGATGTCCTGCTGAACTGATGGGATCGCGGTCGCCGTCAGTGCGATGAGGGGAACGCCGGGGAAATGCTCTTTTAACACCCTGAGCTGGCGGTACTCCGGCCGGAACTGGTGGCCCCACATAGAGATGCAGTGCGCCTCATCGACGGCAATGAGGCTGACGCCCGCATGCCGCAGGATATCGAGGAAGTGCTGCTGTGTCAGCCTTTCTGGAGAGATATAGAGGATCTTGATATGCCCGTTCTCGAGAGCCTGCTCGGTTGCGCTCTTCTCTGTGTAGCCGAGGGAGCTGTTCAGCGTTGCGGCAGGGATGCCGTTTGCCAGCAGCGCGTCCACCTGATCCTTCATCAGGGAGATGAGCGGCGAGACAACGACGGTCAGGCCGTCCAGAAGAAGCGCGGGGAGCTGGAAGCAGAGAGATTTCCCGCCTCCCGTCGCCATGACCGCAAGGACGTCCCTGCCCTCGAGCACGTCGTTGATGATCGCCTCCTGGTACGGGAGAAATGCCTGATACCCGAAGTATGTCTCGAGGGTGCGGGCTATCCGCTCCTCGGGTATGCCTTTGCGGTGATCATCTCTGGAGGCGGCTGAAGGTTTCATGGCAGCGATTGGGTGGGTGAAAGACTGAAGAATGCCATGTATATATGCGTCCTTATTTTCGATAAGGATTGCTTTGTTACCGAAGGCCGGGCGGCAGGATGGCTATCCTCCGGCGGGGCGTGAATGCCGGTTCGGGGTTGGCCGGAGAAGGATCAGGCACATGCATGCCGCCCGCGCTCGCAGACGGGGCTGCGGCCGACCGGAAGGCGGGCAGACGGCCCGGACTGCATATGCCGGGCAGGCAGATACTCGCATGATGCTAAACCGGTATGGATGATCGGCAGATCTCGACGGCGGGAGGATTACTCTATCAAGTGCATCCGTATTTTTCGCGTTGCGCCTGTAGCCCGCAGGGCTTCATATGAAACGCCGATGAGGCCGTTTTATGGCCACTGGCGTACCGGATGAAAGTTCATGAGCGGATATCGATACCGAACTCAAGGATTTTCATGGTTGCACCTGTGTTGCTCGCCAGCGCATGGGAGTACATAGGATATCATAAAACTGATATGTTGCGCCGATCACATTGCATGTAATTCGTGATACGCAGCCGCTCCACCTCATGCGCAGAGGTGTTTCGTATGCAGGAGACTGGCGATCCACGCTCGGTTGCACGCCGCTACCCCGGCCTCTCCGGAGGGCGCAAGCGCTCATCGTGATTTCAACGCCATACCACAGCATTTCGCAAAAAACCGGTGCATGACTGTAATGAATGAGGCATTAAAACAGGATGCTGCTATGGGGATTCGAACCCCAGTCGTAGGAGTGAGAGTCCTACATGATTGGCCGGACTACACTATAGCAGCGCGGTTGCATGCACAATGCTCTTTATTGTTGAACGTGCTGCCACATAAAATTATCCTTAGCCTGCACACGCCGGCATTCCGGCCTGCACCGGGATTTCCTGCGGGATCCGGAATCGGGGATGGAGGAGCGTGCCTCCTGATCACAGTCAGCAATAAGTAGATCGCTGGATAATTTATATAGGCAGCAATGAGCAGTCTTGAAGAGCAGATCAGGGAGATTGAAGAAGAACTCAAGAGAACTCCCTACAATAAGGCCACCTCCAAGCACATCGGCCGCTTAAAGGCAAAGGTCGCGAAGCTGCGCGACGATGCCGTTTCCCGGGCGATGGCGGCAGGCGGAGGCGGCGAAGGCTACTCGGTCAAGAAATCCGGCGACGGGACGGTGGTGCTGGTCGGGTTCCCCTCCGTCGGCAAGAGTACGCTCCTCAACGAGCTCACCGGCACGGAGAGCGAGATCGCCTCCTATGCCTTCACCACGGTCTCCGTTGTTCCCGGCGCCCTCGAGCACCGGGGGGCGAAGATCCAGATTCTCGATATCCCCGGCCTGATTGCCGGTGCGGCGATAGGCAGAGGGCGCGGGAAGGAAGTGATCGCCGTCGTCCGGAGCGCCGACCTGATCGTCATACTGGTCGACGTCTTCAATGAGCAGCACGTGGATGTGCTGCTCAAGGAGCTCTACGACGCCGGGATACGGATCAACAGGCAAAAACCTGACATCACCATCAAGAAGACCTCAAGCGGCGGCATACGATTGAACTCGGTGGGCAGCGTTGACCTTGATATCGACGAGATCAGGTCGATCCTTGCCGAGCACCGTATCGTCAATGCCGACATCCTTATCCGCGGTGAGGTGACGCAGGACGATCTCATCGATGCGATGTTTGCAAACCGCATATACGTCCCCGCGTTCATCGCAGTCAATAAGGTCGACCTGGTCGACGAAGAGACCGGACAGACGATCGAAGAGGAGCTGACCGAACGGTTCCGCGAACCCCCGATCATGATATCTGCGCAGACCGGATACAACATGGAGAAGCTGAAAGATGCGATCTTTGAGAAGTTCGGATTTATCCGGGTTTATTTAAAGCCGGCAGGCGGGCCTGCCGATCTGGAAGAGCCGCTGATCATCCGCCGCCCGGGGACCGTAGGGGACGTCTGCCAGCGCCTGCACCGCGAGTTCGTGGACCGGTTCCGGTATGCGAAGGTCTGGGGGAAGTCCGTCAAGCACGACGCACAGCGTGTAGGCCTCGCCCATACAATCGAGGACGGCGACATCTTAAGCATCGTCACCCGCCGCTGACGGCAGCCTCGATTACGGGAAGCGGCGCATCGGTCTTGAGTGCTGTGCCGGAATAGTGCGCCCTGCCCGCACGGTACCCCAGCGCCTGCAGGCGCTCGACCACCCGCTCGATCCCCGCCGGGGATACTCTTCTGGACTTCGCGACGACGTGGTAGTCATAGTGGCTGGAGGTATCGAGTTCCTGCAGGCAGAGATCGATCAGCCGTGCGCACTGCGGCCCGGTGTTCAGCACCAGACCCTCCACGACACTGCGCATCGCCGCAAGGATCTCCGGGTCGTTGATCCTTCCGCACCAGAGCGGGCCGATCGGGATCAGCGCGGCATTGCAGCACTCGCACCGCATCGGATCCGGGATGAGCCCCCTCTGCTCCGTCCTGTACAGGCACGCCGGGCACTGCATGACGTACCCGATATGCGCCAGCGTCCGATCCGCCGCCGCAGCGCCGCCGGTGATCCGGAGATGCAGGCGCAGAAAATGCTCCCGTGCGAAACAGAAGACCGGTTCGACGCCGCGGTCATACTTGATGATCTCGCGGACGGCAAAGCCCATCAGCGTGCGGAGGGCGACCTCGGCATGGTACTCGGTATTCATCGGCCGGGAGAAGTACCGGCGCATCCCTGCCTTCAAGTGCGCCCCGCAGAGGGGTGCGGTATCGGTCGCGGTCACGAAGAGAAAGCGGCGTGCACTGCGGGCGGCGGCATCGACGAAGGGAGCCGGCGTCCCGAACGGATCCAGATCGACCGCATCGAACCGCCGTCTGCTGGCGAGCACGTTCGCGTCTTCATGCGACACCTCGAGATCGAGCCCGAGGTGCCGCACGTTTTGCCGGATCAGGTCGACCGCCCGGGTGTCCCGGTCATTGATCGTCACCCGGATGCCGCATTCGTGCGCAACGCGCAGCCCGCGGACCCCGGTTGCACCCATTGCATCCAGGTAATCGGTCGGCCGGAGGACCGAGAGGAGCAGTATCGTCGCATCCCGGTTCAGCTCCATCCGGCGATTATAGAAGATCGGGGCGCTGCCGGGCGGAAACCGGTGCTCGGGATCCTGTTTCGGGACAGAAAATGCCGTGCTCCCCTCGGTTACCCAAACAACCTCCATATTGCCATCACATCTGTTGGTGAGATACACTTATACGTTTTTGTGTGAAAATACTATATTCACATCTCTGGGCTTGTGGCCTAGTCAGGATAGGGCGTTAGCCTCCTAAGCTAATGGTCGGGGGTTCAAATCCCTCCAAGCCCGCTGTTCGTTTCTTCAGTTCCGCCGCCGGCACAGGCGGCAGCCCGTCTCTGCGCGGGATCTGGCCCGGGCGGACGATCGATCCCTCCTTTTCACATGAAACCACACGATGCCCTGGGGCCACAGGCATACCGAATGAAGGTGGGTGGTAAGCAGCACCCACTTTCATCTAAAATGTGAACCATTTCTGAAATTGAAAGCTCTCCCCGCTCAAATCGATTCGCTCCCGTGCACGGCTTCCCCCGACCATCCTCGCAGGAGGAGGGGCGGACGGGGAGGGGGTCTCCCCCCATTAGCGTTAACTTATCATATGGGCGCAATGAATTGCTGTTGATACCGCTGAGTTTCAAGCAGTTGACGAGCTCTCCGCGATTGCCCCCGAAAGTCTATTTGCAATGAGATTTTGGCGA
>JAHKLN010000070.1 GCA_020854755.1 Methanomicrobiaceae archaeon
CCCAAAAACCCCTCCCCCTGTGAGGATGGCCGGCGGGAAGCCGTGCACGGGAGCGAACTGATTGAAGCGGCGAGAGCCTTCCATCTTATAAACGGTTTGCATGTTATGTGAAATCGCGTATGAGACTTCGGGGAGGGGCTACAGGCGCAACCGAAGAAAATTCATGAGCCTGCACCGATACGAAGCGTCCTGTTTTCGCGGATTGTCCCGGGACAATGGACCGTTGGGAGTATCTTCATGGGGGTGGGGGCAGGGGCGGGGGAGACCCCTCCCCACAGGCCGCTTCCCGGGATGAAGCGCCGGGGAGTAGCCGTGTACGGGGGCGAACTGATTTGAGCGGCGAGAGACCTCCATTTCAGAAACCGGCCTGATTTTCATGTGAAACCCCGATGAGGCCGTATTACTCCCACAGGCGCTACCGATGAAAATCCATGAGTTCTATAGAGCATCACGGATTCCGTGATACCTGGATCCCGCGATCCACTGGAACGGAGAGCCGCCGGGAAACATCGATTCAGGTACCTGCCCCGACTTCATCGATCTGCATCAATTGCGCCTGCCGCCCGTTGCGGCCATATCCAGGTGGCTGATATCCTCTCGGCAGCAGATTCGATACGGCTGCAGGGGAGCGGCCGACGATGGTTGCCCGAAAATCACTAAAAATCTTTCATGCGGGAAAACAATGGGGGCGACTCCTCACAAGGAGACAGCCGTAGGATCTCCTGCTGCTGCCCTCCGGGGCCCGGATCAGGTGCCGTGTATCGATACGGCAGGTTCGGCCGATGGGAGAGGCTGAGACGGCAACCGGGTTGATTCCGCTGTCGTATGCCTGCACCCGGTGCCCGGGCTTCAGATCTCGCTCTTGAGTTCCGCCACCAGCTCTGCAATCGTCGCCTTCCGCTCGGCGTAGGCGTCGTGCTGATGGATGCTCTCCTCGTTCGTCTGCTTGATCATCACGATCGAGTCTCCGGCAAGATCCCTGAACTGGACGATCACCTTTTTCGCCATCTCGCGGACGCAGTCTTCGACGAACCGCGGATTCTTATGGGCTTCCATGACGACATGGCATTCGTCGCCGCGTTTCAGCAGCTCGTAGATGCGTGCGCTCATGGAATCTTTCAGGATCCTTATGATCTTTTCAAGGCTGACGTGCTGGTCGTCATCGGTCTCGATGCAGAGGAATCCGCGTCCCCGCTGGTTGTGGGTGGCCATCGGGACCTCTTCGAGGAATTTCGCGATCTTATCCTCGTCGATCTGCATCTCCTGGAGGACATGCATGGCATAATCCTTCATGATATTCTGCGCACAGGGGCAGGCCGTCATCCCGGTGACTTCTGCGCCGATGCTCTTCCTGATGATCGGGGAGCCGTTGTTCCGCTGTGCGACCGCCCGTGCATGGACATTGACCACCTCGTGGCAGCTCGTCTCGGAGACCGGCGTCTCCCGCCTCACCATGAACTTGCTCTGCATTCTCACCTCCGTTCTGTCGGCATACTCGTGGCGATCCAGCAACTTTCTCGCCACCACACTGCAGAGCTCCTCGATCACCATCACGTCGCCGTCGATCGCCTGCTGCAGCACCTCGTCGATCACCTCAAAGTTGCGCGAGAGATTTGCACCCTTCAGGCTTCCCGGCAGGTCCACGAAGACGTCGAACGTCGATATGAGAATTATCGGCCGTTTGCCCGGCCGCGCCACTTCAACCAGCTTCTTGACATTTTTGACACCGACCCGGGTCAGGTTTATCCTGACATCAGGGCAGGTGGACTGAACATCTGGCAATACCATTACAAATCCTCATTAATGGGTACAGTAACGTTGTCAGGTATGAACCTTAAAATAACTCCATACAAAATTCACTTGTTTTATCATATAATCTTTATCAACTTTGCTGCCGATAGAAGAATGATAGTCTATGGTACAGAAATACTATGAGTCCGATGCAGACCCCGGCATTCTCGAAAATAAGACCATAGCCGTGATAGGCTACGGATCTCAGGGGAGAGGGCAGGCGCTGAACCTGCGCGACAGCGGATATCAGGTCATCATCGGCCTGCGGCCCGGCGGCAGCTGGCAGCAGGCGGTAAAAGACGGGTTTTCCGTCTTTCCTGTCGCCGAAGCCGTCGGGAAGGCGGACGTCGTGCAGATCCTGCTCCCGGACGAGACACAGGCCGCCGTCTATCGGGCGGAGATCCACCAGAACCTCACCCGTGGCAACTGCCTGATGTTCTCGCACGGCTTCAACATCCATTACGGCCAGATCGTTCCCCCGCCCGACGTCGACGTGATCATGGTCGCCCCGAAAGGGCCCGGCCATATGGTCCGCAGGACATACGAGGAGGGGAAAGGGGTGCCCGCGCTCATCGCCGTCCAGCAGGACTACACCGGCAATGCAAAGGCGATCGCGCTCGCCTATGCGCACGGCATCGGTGCCGCCAGGGCCGTCGTGCTCGAGACGACGTTTCGCGATGAGACCGAGACCGATCTCTTCGGCGAACAGACCGTGCTCTGCGGCGGTGTCACCTCGCTTGTCAGGGCAGGGTTTGAGACGCTCGTCGACGCCGGATACGCTCCTGAAATGGCCTACCTCGAGGTGGTGCACGAGCTGAAGCTGATCGTGGATCTCATCTATGAGGGCGGATTTACGAAGATGCGGCACTCGATCAGCAACACCGCCCAGTACGGCGACCTGACGCGCGGTCCGCGGGTGATCGGCCCCGAGGTCTATCTCGCCATGCAGAAAGTCCTCGAGGAGATCCAGAGCGGCGAGTTTGCCCGCGAGTGGATGCTTGAGAACCTGGTGAACCGCCCGGTCATGAATGCGCTCACCCGGGCAGACGAGGAGCACCTGATCGAGGAGATCGGAAAGGAAGTCCGCGACATGATGCCGCAGTTCAAGAAGTAGATCCACCCCGCTCTTTTTTCGGATCGGCGCAAGCCTTATCGGATCTCTTCTTCCTGTACCCTGTATGCCCATCTGTATCATCCACCACTCCGAGACGGCAACACGCGGAAGGTGGCCGAACAGGCCGCCGCGGCCAGCGGTGCCAGAGATTAGGGACCCGGCGCGGTACTCGAAGATCGGCAGGCACCTCACCGGCGCCCCAAAGGTGTACCGGGGAGAGAAAGCCGAGATCGATCCTGCCGAGATCGATCTCTCGCCCTACGACCTCTTCTACATCGGCCGCCCGGTCCGGGCCTTCCACCCGACTCCCGCCATCAATGCCGCAATCGCGGCTCTGAAGAACTGCGAGGGCAGGAACTGCGTCGTCTTTGCGACGTCGGGGGGAATGCCGGGAGAGACACTGGCCCTGATGGCGTCAGCGCTGCGGGAGCGGGGTGCCGAGGTGATCGGGTCGGCGGCGATCCGGGATGGAGAAATAACGAGCGAAAGGAAGATACGGGAACTGGCCGGGTTTGCAGCGCCGGTCAGTACCGCATCGTCCGGAGCAGGCAGGAGAGCGCGGTCTCGATCTCGCCGGGGGTGAGCGCCAGCTCTCCGCCGTCCCAGCGGATGGAGAGCGCATCGCCGCCGACGCTGCCGATCACCCGGTGGTTTATCCCGGAAAGGGCCGATTCCTCCCTGAACGCAACGAGGAACCGGCCGCAGGTCTCCGAGAAGAGCGCCTCGAGAGGGTCGTCGCCCGGGAGGCGGACGGCAGACCGGGGGGCGAGTGTTGCGAGCGCCGCGAGGAGGCCGCCCTGCGAGAGATCGGTGGCCGCCGCCACCTCCCCCTCGCTGACGAGCGTCCGGATGCTCCCCACGATCCCGGGATCCGCGATATCGGGTGCGGAGCCGCCGCACCCGGTGACGGCATCCAGGATCGAGCCTCCGAAGTCAGGCCGGGTGCTGCCGATGAGCCCAAGCAGATCCCCTTCCTGCGGCGGCTGCCGCCTGCGGATCTCCCCCCTGCCCGCCATGCCGATGGAGGGCGTCGGCTTGATCTGCGTTTCGAACTCATCGCTCTCGTTGTAGAGCGAAACGTTCCCTCCGACGACCGGAATCCCCATCTGCCGCGCCGCATCGCCGAGGCCCAGCACGCACTGCTCCAGCTGCCAGAAGATCTCGGGGTGGACCGGGCTTGCAAAGTTGAGGCAGTTGACGATGCAGAGGGGCTCTGCCCCCACGCAGGCGAGGTTGCCTGCGTTCTCGATCACGGCGTTTGCCGCCCCCTCATAGGGCTTTAAGTAGATGTGCCGGGGATTGCAGCCGCAGGAGAGGGCGAGCGCCTTGTCCTCAAGGCGGAGCACGGCGGCGTCGTACCCGTGGGAGACCGTGCGGAGGCCGACGTCTTTGTCGTACTGCTCCGCCACCCAGTCCTTCCGCCCGACCTCGGGATGGGAGAGCACCCGGAGGGCAAGGTCTTTGATGCTCCCTTCGGGCCGGACAAAGGGGGTTTCGGCAACATAGGGTCTCTTCTCCCAGACGGCGCAGGGTGCGCCTCCGACAAGGAGATCGATCGGCAGATCGCAGACGACCTTTCCATAAAACGTCACAATGTACCGGGGCTCTGCAATGACCTCCCCGATATCGCTCCACCGCAGGTCGTACTTCTCTGCAATCGAGCCCATGAGCGGGACGTCTTCTGCCGCCACCTCGATGAGCATCCGCTCCTGCGATTCTGCAAGCATGATCTCCCGGGGGGTCATGCCCTCTTCGCGGAGGTGGACGCGATCGGCGGCAAGGGCGGCGCCGAAGGTGCTGGCCATCTCGCTCGAGCCCCCCGCAAGCCCTGCCGCACCCAGGTCGCGGCAGGAGAGGATCTTTCCCGTCTCCGCCATCTCGAGGATCGCATCGATCAGCAGCTTCTCGGTATACGGATCCCCTATCTGGACGCTCGGCCGATCCTCCGCCTCGGCATCCTCGGCAAGATCGCGCGACGCGAACGATGCGCCGCCGAGCCCGTCGCGTCCGGTGGACGACCCGACGAGCACCAGGCGGCTGCCCGGCTTCTTGACCCTTGCCGTCAGGTAGCGATCCGGGTGCACGACGCCCACACAGACGACGTTCACGAGCGGATTGCCGCTGTAACCGGGATCGAAGACCAGCTCCCCGCGGACGACCGGGACACCGATGCAGTTGCCGTAGTCCCCGATCCCGGCGACCACATGCTCAAGCAGATACCGGTTCTTCTCGCTATCCAGCGTGCCGAAATAGAGGGGATCCATGAGGGCGATCGGGCGTGCGCCCATGGAGAGGACGTCCCGCACGATCCCGCCGACCCCGGTGGCGGCACCGTCGTAGGGATCCACGTAACTCGGATGGTTATGGCTCTCCATCCCTATTGCAATGGCGCAGGTATCGCTGAAGCGCACGATGGCGGCATCGTCTCCCGGACCCAGCAGCACACCCGGACCATCGGTGGGGAGGGTTTTGAGCAGGGGCTTTGTGGACCGATAGCTGCAGTGTTCGCTCCAGAGGTTCTCGAAGCAGGCAATCTCGACGTCTGTCAGGTCGCGCTGTAAGGTATTTTGCAGGAAGGCAAGATCCTTCGCCGTCAGCATATGCGGAAAGGTGAGACGCCCATCCACATAAGCATGTCTTCAGAAAACGGTGGGCGACCACTTTTTCACCCTGCAACGCCAATATATATGTATGACCGATTCATATGAAGACCTTCTGAAGAAGGCATATACCAATATCACCGGGACGGCGGCAACGACGGAGAGGTTCACCGTCCCCACCGCACGGGTCTTTATCGAGGGGAAGACGACCATCCTCGAGAACTTCGGGGAGATCGCGAGCACACTCCGCCGCGATCCGGACCACCTGATGAAGCATCTCCTGGGCGAACTGGGAACGGCAGGAAAGACCGACGGCACCCGGGCCGTCTTCAACGGGAAGTTCGATACCGATCAGATCAACGCGATCATCAGGGGGTATGTCGAGGACTACGTGATCTGCTCGGAGTGCGGAAAGCCCGATACCAGGCTCGTCAAGGACACCCGCATACTCACGCTCCGCTGCGACGCCTGCGGAGGCCATCGCCCGGTCAGGAAGCGGCGGGTGCAGGCGGAGGCCGACCCGAACAAACTGACCGAAGGCGCGGTCCTCGACGTCACCATTCAGTTCCTGAGCAAACGGGGCGACGGCGTGGTGAAACTCGGCCGCTACACGATGTACGTGGCGAACGCAAAGCCCGGCCAGACAGTAAAGGTGCGGATTACGCGTATTGCAGGATCGATCGCATTCACCGAGCGGGCGGCATAGTCGGTCATTGCCCCCGGATCTCCACCCAGATCCCGGCCTCCTCTTCTATCACCCGGAACTCCGAAACACCGCTCTCTTCCAGCTCCGCATACAGGGTTTTTCGATCCGCCCGGGCGCTCCGGCGGAGGACGTCCTCATCCCAGTGCGGGTTTCTCTGCCGCATCTCCGCAAAGATCTGCTCGCGCAGCTCCGGGGTCCCGAAGCTGCCCCCGGCATAGGCGACGCCCCAGGGCAGAAGCACCCGCTCGATCTCGCGAAACGCCATGGGGCGGTCTTCCCAGAAGTAGATGGAGCCGCGGCTTGCGATGAGAGCAATCGACGAATCCCCAAAAGGCATCCGGTGGACGTCGCCGATGACCGGCATGACCTGCGCATCAAGGGACGCCCGGGCGATATTCTTGCGGGCGATCAGGGCCATCGCCGGATCGGCGTCGAGCGCACAGACGGGAAGGCCGCCCGCGCGTGCAAGGGCGATTGCAAGCAGGCCCGGCCCGCTCCCGATATCCAGGCAGATGCCGTCCCGCACCCCGGACCACGCGAGCAGCCGCCCGGCAATAACAGGATAGATCGGCGCAAACACCTCGTTTGCAATCCGGTTGAAGCCCTCGGCGCTCCCCTTCATGCCCCGGCCCGTCCTATGCCGCGGTTCTGGCCGAAACCTGCCTGAGAAGATCCCCGGAGACGGATGAAAGCCGTTCCGCAGCCTCGCGCAGGGCGGTCAGCGGTTCTTTTCTGCCATTTGTGGTGATCAGCAGCTCGGGATCTGAGAACTGGAATACCATCTGGTACTGGGCCACGTCGACATCGGGATCCCGGAGGAGTTCGTCGACAAGCGCGTTCATATAGGTGTGGCCCTCCCCTTCAAAGAGGATGCGTACCTTGTCGTCCAGGAGCTCCAGTATTTTCATCTTAATGGCCATAGCTACGTAGGTATGGTCGCCGGGGCAGCATATAGGTATGGGTGAGTCCCGGGAAGACCCTTATTCAAGCAGCAAGCGCTCCATGTCGGTGCCGGCATGAGGCAGATCCCAGGGCACCAGGTGGCTCATGTGCACGCACCGGAAATCGCGGGCGCCGACCTCTGCTGCCAGTGCGCAGGCCTCCGGATAGTTCATGTGCTTCTCAATCTCATACCCGGCGGGCGCAATGGCATCCACAAAGAGCAGATCGACACCTTCGAGCAGCCTCCGGGTCCTGCCCGGTAACCGGTTTGTGGTATCGGAGGTATAGGCGACCGCCGCCCCGTCATGCTCCATCCGGATGCCGCAGGCATACCCCGGCGGATGGTGCACCTCAAAGAAGGTGAACCTGACCCCGAAGAGGTCAAAAGGCGTGTATACTTCAGCCTGACAGCGCTTAAAAGGGAGGAAGTGAAAGAACTTTGCACTGTAGGCGAGGACCGGCGGCGCGGCGTAGACAGGCGGCATCTTCTGCACGCGATAGAACTCGCCGTAGCCGATGAAGTGATCGTAATGCCCGTGCGTCCAGAAGACCGCATCGATATGCGGCGATCCGCTCCGCAGCAGCTGCTGTCGGAGATCGGGAGACGAGTCGATCAGTATCCGCTTTCCCTTTGCCTCGACCAGCAGGGAGGTGCGCAGCCGTGATCGTCCGGCAGCCCGGGCGGCCGTGCAGGTCTCGCAGGAGCACCCGACCTTCGGCGTGCCGATGGCGTCCCCTGTCCCGAGCACCGTGATCTCCATGCTATGCAGTCCCTGCCCGCCGGATCAGGTTCCGCTCCTCGACAGTGAGCAGGCCCCTCTCAATATCTTCCTGATCGATCCGGCTTCCGTTTCGCATCAGCGCGGAGAGGATCGCTTCCTTCATCATCATGCGGAGATCGGCACCCGATAGCCCGTCCGTCCGCGCGGCAAGCTCGGAGAAGTCGCAGGTGCACTCGAAGGGCGAGGCGATTCTCTGGAGGATCTCCCGGCGCATGAACTCGTCGGGGAGCGGGAACTCCACGACCTCGTCGAACCGCCGCCACGCCGCCTCGTCCAGCAGGCCGGGATGGTTCGTTGCGCCGATGAGAAGGACGCCGTGCCTGATAAGGCTGATCTGATCGATATTCTTGAGGAGCATGTTGACCGCCCGTTTCATCGCGCCGTGATCGTCGCTGACCCGGCTCTTTGCCACGTAGTCGAACTCGTCGATGAAGAGGATGCAGGGTGCGAGTTTCTTTGCGAGATCGAAGATGCGGTCGACGTTCTTCGAGGTCTCGCCCAGGTACTGGGAGGTGACCATGGCAAGCCGCACCTCGAGAACCGGCATGTGCAGGCTGCCCGACATGGCGAGCGCAAGGGAGGTCTTCCCGGTGCCCGGCGGACCGACAAAGAGGAGCCTGCCGAACTCAGAGATGCCGCCTCGATTGAGGAACTCCCTGTTTGCGAGCACGATCCTGATCTTCCTGACGATCTCTTCCTGCCGCGGCGTGCAGACGAGCGTGCGTGCCATGTGCCTGAGCTCTTCGGGGGCGCTTATGATCATGAGATCGCGGGCATTCCGCATCTCCTCGCTGTCCCCCACCACCTGCGCGACCTTCGCGTCCAGGTACGCCTTCGTATCCTCGAACCGGACGTTCTGCTCCCTGATGCTTCGGTAATCGGCTTTGACCATGCCTGTTCGCTCGAAATAGTATGCGAGGGCGGGATTTTTAATAACGAACGGTTCGCCCCCTTTCTTCAGGAACCAGGCAGCCGCAGGCTCGAGCGCGGTGATGCGGAGACGCTGCCCGAACTCCTCGTAGCCGACGAAGGGGTTGTCTGAGAGTTTCCTGTAGGCGTCGGGGATGCCGAGCGTCCGCCGGATCATACCTTCGCTCACGATGAGCGGGCGTTTCACCTCCGGGCTGCCGTCGCTTCCGGCGCCGAAGAACTCCCGGCACCCGGGAGTCATATCGTTTATGTCCAGATCCTGGTGCTGGTTGAAGATCTCGGCCGAAAGAAGGATCTCCATCAGCTGCAGGATCTCGCTCATGTCCTCGTGGGTGGGCATAGATGTGAAAGTAGTTGTATGGTCGTAGATTCAATAAGCATATCTCAGCGGGTGGTGACCACGCATCCGTCTTCGGTGACGATCATGGTATGCTCTGCCTGAGAGACGAGCGAGCCCGAAACGTCGTGGAGTACCGGGAAGGGGTGGAGGATCTTCGACCGCACGAGGGTGTTTAACCCGATCTCGACCTTGTCACCGCCGACCCACCGGCGTGCAAACGGCAGCCCGTGGCTCTTCCGTGAGAGTTCAAGGATGCGGCGGGCCGAGGGGAGGCGGGTCGGCTTCTGCGCAATCTGCTGGTAGATCTCGGTTCTTGAACGTTCACTGACGCGGCCGCTCCCGGTGGTCGCGAAGGGCTCGATGGCAAAGGCCATCCCCTCTTCGAGGGTGGCCCCGCCGGAGATGCCGATGTTCGGTATGGTCGGGGGACCGTGCAGATCATACCGGTGAAGCCCGTGGCCGGTGAGGTTTGCGACGGGGCGGTATCCCCGCTGTTCGATCTCCTGCTGGACTGCCGCCCCGAGTTCTCCGGTCGTCACGCCCGGGCGGACGAGTGCGATCGCCGCCTCGAGAGCGCTCCGCGACGCCTCGACGAGCAGCCCGTTGCTGCCGAGGTCGACGGTCCGGGCGGTATCGGCGATATAGCCATCGATATGCACGCCGAGATCGATCTTGACGAGATCTCCCGGGGAGAACGTGCGCTCGTCGCCGGGCGTTGCGGTATCGTGCGCCGCATCCTCGTTGAGGGAGACATTCAGGGGGAATGCAAGCATCGCGCCCTCGTCGACCGCCATCGCCTCGGTCGCCTCGACCACCTCGAGTATCGAGACTCCTTCCTTTACCATCTCCGCCCCCCTGCGGAGCACTTTTGCCGCGATGACTCCCGCCTCACGGTACATCGCGAACGTCTCATCATCCATCATATCAGCAGCTCCTCGCCGTACCGGGTGAACCGGCGGAATCCCTGCCCGTCCAGGGCCCCCAGATCCTCGATCCGCACTCCTCCGATCCCCCGGTAGTACAGCCCGGGCTCGACCGTGACCACGTTGCCTGCAGAGAGCGTTTCGCCCTGCGGCCCGAGGAAAGGGCGCTCGTGCACCTCGAGCCCGATACCGTGCCCGAGGCTGTGCAGGAACCCTTCTGTCGTACTCTCATATCCCTGTTCGCCGAAGAAGTCGACCACCCGCTGGTAGACCTCGGCGCCGCTGACGCCGGGACGGAGCATCGACTCCCCGAGCGCCTTGGCCTCCCTGACGGCCCGGTGCATCTCGATGATCTCGGCCGCCGCTTCACCCTTCACCACCGTCCGGGTCATATCGGCATGGTAGCCGCTTGCCTCGTCCTGCGGGAAGATATCGATCACGATCGGCTCGTCTTCTTGAAGCGGCCCGCTCCCGGCATGGTGCGGGAGGGCGGTATCGCCGCCGCAGGAGACGATGGTATCGACCGCCCTGCACCCGGCACCGAACAGGAAGCGGTGCATCTCGGTCTTTACCCGCTCGGAGGTGAGCGGTTCGCCGTCGAGGACGAGTATCCCGCCGTTCCCGCGGGACTTCCGGATGAGGGTGACGGCGAGATCGATCGCCTGCTCCGCAGCACGCTGCACGGTTCGAATCCGGTCCATCTCGTCGGAGGTCTTTACCGCGCGCATCGACTCGACCGTGCCGGCATCGAGAAGAACCGGACAGAACGCTTCCAGTTCCCGGGCCAGGCCGAGCGGAAACTGCGCAGGAACGAGCACCGGCCCGCCGGCCTGTCCGGCGATCATCCGTGCGGTCGCCCGCATGCGGCTATCCCCTTCCTTGATGAAATCCAGCAGCCCGGCGTCCGATCGGGTGATCACAGCCGCAGGGGACTCGCGCACGGCCCGCTCGTACTCCATCTGCGGTACGATCAGCGTGCCCCGTTCGCCCGGTTTCCTGATGTAGACCACCGGATCCGTCGTCCTGAAGCGCGTCAGATACCGCATGTTCGCATCCTGTGACGATGCGTACACGACGTATGCCGCCGCATCCGCCTCTCTGATCGCCGTATCCAGCCCATTCATTCTATGTACTCTTCCGGTCAAACCACAAGTACTTTTACCATCGTACCCAAGTATGAATAATGGATGAGGAGTCGAAAAAAGTCTTTAAGAGAAAGTTTATCATCCTGACCGTGATGCTCAACGTCATCGTCCTCTGCGCCGCAATGGGTGTATTTATTTTTATCCGGTTTTCATCGACCACTGCCGGGATGGCAATCGGCGGCGTGCTCGTTGCGGTGGCGGTGCTGACCGCTCTCGTCTTCTCGAGGAAGTACCGGGAAACAAAGTCATGGCTGTACCAGCAGGCGTAACGATAGAGATTTGAGCATTCGCGCAGTAGGATCCAGAGAGACATGATCAAAAAGGTAAGGACCGAGATCGAGCTCCTGGCGCGCCATCTGGAGGTGATCTGTGCGGTTGTCGAGCATCAGCCGATCGGCATCATGAAGCTCTCGGAGATCCTGCACCTGCCCCATCACCGGATACGCTACTCGCTCCGGATCCTCGAGCAGGATGGGTATATCCGGGCTTCGCCGGCAGGCGCGGTTGCAACGCCGCGTGCACAGGAGCTCCTCCAGCACCTGGACACCGAGCTTGGCGATCTCATCGATCTGCTGGAATCAATAAAGCAGAAGAATGCCCGCAATCTTTAATATGGCTCAAGAGCAACTAAATAGAGCAACATTCTGTGCCGCCATAACTCAGTTGGTAGAGTGGCTGGCTGTTAACCAGCATGTCACAGGTTCGAGTCCTGTTGGCGGCGTACTCACTTTTTTCCGGATCTTTGTTACATCCGTGGCTTCTTGAGTCCTCGTTCCCCCTCGGCTAGGCTGTAAGGGTTATATGTCGACCGGGTCGAGATACGCCGCGGCGGCCGGTGCCAGGGATCCCTGTGCGGCCAGGTTCAGCCGTTCGCGCGCAGGATCGCGGCCCTTCTGCCCGGTTCTTCATAACGACAGCGCAGTCCCGAAGACGAGAGGATTATCTCCTTGTCTACGGCAGCCCCTGCGTGGTGACTGATATGCCGGTGCATCCTTTTCGCATCGATACTCCCCAACCAATCCTGGACGACCTCCGGGATCGGCTTGCCCACATCCGCTTTCCCGACGAAGTCGAAGGCACGAACCTGAGCTATATGAAGGAGCTCGCCGACTACTGGCTGCACACCTACGACTGGCGGGCCCGCGAAGCGGAGTCGAACCGGTTCGCCCACTACACCGCCGATATCGACGGGACGGAGCTCCGCTTCATCCACGAGAGCGGGAAGGGGCCCGATCCGCTCCCTATCATCCTCACGCACGGCTGGCCGGACTCTTTCTACCGCTACCACAAGATCATCCCGATGCTCACCGATCGGGCGGCATATAGCGGCGAGGCGGCGGCCTTTCAGGCTGTTCGGGAGTATTGGCACTGCATTGCGTTCCCGTCAATCACGGCCCATAGAGGTGCGTCTTCACCCGTTCCCCGACCGCAGCCTCTCTCCGCTTCAGCAGGGAGAGATCCACCGCACCCTCACGATATGTCGAGAAGAGCTGGTAGAGGAAGTCCACCGTCATCTCCTTCACCTCTTTTTTGAACCTGACCTCGACGGTGGTGTCCCCGGCAAAACCCTTGATAGAGAACCAGTCGGTCTTCTCGAATTTATAGAAGCCGTCGCCGACATGGGGCAGGGCTTCAACGTCCCCGAAGTTCCCGAGATAGGCGAAGAAATCCTCTGTCACCGGTGCGTCGAGGAGGTACTCCTTCATGAGAGAGCCGTCTGCACAGGCTTTATGGCGAACTGACCTGAGAATACGCATTATCTGCAATCTCCCGCACCGCTTCCGCCGCGATCCGGCACTCGTCGTCGGTGGTGAGCCAGGAGAGGCTGAGCCGCACGCAGCCGACCCCCCCGTCAATCGCCCTGTGCATCAGAGGGGCGCAGTGGATGCCGGTACGGGCAATGATCCCGTAGCCGCGGGCCAGAATGAACCCCACGTCATCGTTCTCCATGCCCTGGATGTTGAATGAAACGATGGGCAGCGAGGGGCGGTCGTTGTAGATCGTGATGTTGGGTGCCTTTCTCAACTCCCCGATAAGGTACCCGGTCTGGCGCTCTGCTTTTGCTGCGATCGCCTCCACCCCGGCCGACATGATATAATCTACGCCTGCAGCAAGAGCGGCAAGCCCGGGGTAATTGTGGGTGCCTGCCTCGAACCGCTCCGGCATCTCGCGGGGGTGGAGGAGCGAGAAGGAGTCGGTCCCGGTCCCCCCGAACCGGATCGGGGCGATCGCCTCCGGATCCCGCAGGTAAAACCCGCCGACACCCGGAAGGCCGAAGAGGCCCTTATGGCCGGTGAAGGCGTAGGCGTCGACCGGGAGCTCCCGGAGATTGACGGGGATATGGCCGGCGGTCTGTGCACCGTCCACGATGAAATAGACCCCGTGATCGTGCAGGATCTCCCCGATGCGGGCGATCTCCTGCACCGAACCGAGCACATTGCTCCCGTGATTCATGACCATGAGCCGGGTATCGGGCTCTATAGCCGCACGAACGGCAGCAGGACTCACAAAGCATCCTTCGAAAGGGATGATGGTCAACCGGATGCCGTGCTGCCGCTCCCACTCGTGGAGCGGCCGCAGCACCGAGTTATGTTCGAGCGCCGTCGTCAGGACGTGGCAGCCGGCCTCCTGCCCGGCAAGAAATCCCTGGATAAGGAGGTTTAAGGAATCGGTCGCGTTCTGGGTGAAGACCACATGCTCCGGAGGGTCGGCTGCCAGAAGGCGGGAGAGCGCCTCGCGTGCCAGCGTGATGTAATCCTCGCCCTGGCTGCCGGTGGTCCGCCCTGATCCGAAGACGGGGAGGGCAAGCGATCGCCGGGCGGCTTCCAGCACGTCCGGGGGTTTCGGCCAGGTCGTTGCGGCGTTATTTAAGTAGATGATCGGCGGATTGCGAGCCATGAAAACCGTTTTCGAATGGTTTGGCGGCGGTGCGCAAAAAGATATCGTTCCGGGTATATCAGACGACGCCGGTGCCGTCCCGAACGCACCCGAAGGCCAGGGATCGGGCATATCAGGCTTTTGCAGGCAACAAACCGGGAATGGGGCACCGCTCCCGGATACGAGGTCTTCAGCGAGGTCGCAGGCGGCCGCAAAAACTCCATCCGGCAGCATAGTGACCGTGACCCTGCGGCCGACATCCCGGAACAGCCCGAGAAGGGATGGAGCATGACAGGGATGGGGCTACAGGTGGCGCCTGCTCTGTATGCGGTAGACCGCTACGCCTGCCAGCATGACCGCACTCCCGAGACCGACGGCTGCGGCAGGCAGCAGAAACGCGAGCGCCGGACAGCCGGAAGCGAGCAACACCCTCTCCCTGCGGCAGTTTTGCGATTCGATCTGCCGGACGCAGAGTACTTATTACCGTGCAGCGATACGGTATGGAAGATACATGCCGCCGACCGCCTCCCGCTACCTGGTATGCCTGGCAGTCTCTGCCTGCATTCTCGCCTGCTTTGCCGCAGGCTGCGCCAGCCCGGACGACCTGCTCTCCCGGCTCACAGGCCAGGACTCACAACCGCTGATCGTATCCGCCCTCCCCGGCGCCGATCTCCACGTCCACGTCATCGATGTCGGGCAGGGCGACGCTATCCTGATCCGGTTCCGCGGGAAGGCGATGCTCGTCGACGCCGGCGAGATAGGGAAGGGCGAAACGGTCGTCGCCTACCTGGAAGAGAACGACGTCGAAGAACTCGACGTGGTGGTGGCGACCCACGCCCACTCGGACCACATCGGCGGGATGAAAGAGGTGCTATCGGCCTTCCCTGTCGGCCGGTTCGTCGATTCGGGCCAGCCGCACACGACCAGGACCTATGAGAACCTGCTGATCCAGATCGACGACCTTGGTATCCCCTACGCTGTGGCGGAGCGAGGCGGGACGCTCGACCTCGATCCCGACCTGCGGGTCGAGATACTGAATCCCGCCAGAGAACCCGCCGGCGACCTCAACGAGGACTCGGTCGTCCTGAAGATCACCTACGGTAGGATCTCCTTCCTTCTCACCGGCGACGCCGGCTTCCCGGCAGAAGAGAGCATGCGTGCCGCCGGGCTCGGCCTTGATGCCGATGTCCTCAAAGTCGGGCACCACGGGACCCGTTACGCCTCGTCCGATGAGTTCCTCGCCGCCGTAAGCCCCGCCGTCAGCATCATCTCGGTCGGCGAAGGAAACGACTACGGCCACCCGCACGACGAAGCGATGGGCCGCCTGCAGGCGGCCGGCTCGCAGATCTACCGGACCGACGAGGCCGGAACCGTCGTCGTCGCCACCGACGGCAAGCAGATGGCAATCGCCACGGGCGCGTCCACCGTAACGGCCACGGCCGCCATGCCCACCCCGGCTGCCGCCAACGCCACCGCCCCCGCACTCGCGATCACCGGCCTTGATCTCGAGAACGAGACCTTCACAATCACGAGCAGCGAGCCCGAACCGGTCAACCTGACCGCCTGGACGATCACAGACGAGGGGACGCGGAACACCTACGTCTTCCCGCTCTTCATCCTCGACGCCGGCGCCGACGTCACCGTCCACACCGGTCCCGGCAACGACACTGCCACCGACCTCTACTGGGGCCGCGAATCGCCGGTCTGGAACAACGACGGCGATCTTGCGACGCTGGCGGATGCAAACGGCACAATCGTCGCCACGAGGGAGCGGTAGCGATGGACGAGAAGCGCCTGACCGCAACCATCGACCGGATAGAGGAAGGAGTCGCCGTCCTCCTCTGCGGCGACGAGCCTGTTCGGTTCACCCTCCCGGTCGGCCTCCTGCCCGGGGGAATCCGGGAGGGCGATATCATCGATATAGCGTTCAGGCGAAACCTCGAAGCGACTGAAGAGGCACGGCGGCGGGTGGCGGAGCGGATCGAGCGGCTGCGGAGGAGAGAATAGAGGGCCGGGACTTCGACGGGTCCCATCCGGGATCGCCTCCGGATCCGCATCTCGCCCTTTCGTGGTCGCGGGTGAGCGCCCCGATACTGACGGCGTTCCTGCCTGACTTCACCGTATCCTGCCGATACACGGCGCCTCTACGGGCTTAATCACCTCGCGGAGACGGAATGCCCGCCCCCGCCGGAAACGGCCGCTTCGGATTACTTCCCCATCATCGGAGTGCCGCACTCAGGGCATTTCTGGCTCCTGCACGGGACACCGGCCGATTTTTCGACTTCCCTGCCGCATTTTGGGCAGACGCAGGCCATCGGCGGCCTGCCCCGCCGCTGCCTTCCCGCACCTCCGAATCCATTCGGCATCAGATCACCTCGAGGAGGATTGCCATGGCGGGGTATAATAGTACCGAATGAGGCCATACCAGCACCTCCCACGCTATCAAAAGAGCTCGCCTCGAAACGGCGATGAGGCCCTGAGGGGGCAACAGGCACTACTGATGAGAATTCTTGACGCTGCACAGACACTCCGGGTCCGGTTTTTTCTGACCATCCCTGGACAGTGGACCGAGGGGAGGGGGTCTCCCCCCTCCCAAAAACCCCTCCTCCGCGAGGGTAGCCGGGGGGTAGCCGTGTGTACGGGAGGGAATTGAGTTACGCGCCAAGAGCCTTCCATTTTATAGGCGGTTCGCATTTTCATGCAAAACCGCGTATGAAGCCCTGGGGAGGGGCTGCAGGCGCAACCGATGAAAATCCTTGATCCGGCCTCCGTTTTCGGTTTCAAGGGCATTTTCATGTAAAACCGCGTATGAGGCCGTTTTTACGG
>JAHKLN010000018.1 GCA_020854755.1 Methanomicrobiaceae archaeon
CCCCACCCCCAGGCGATTGTCCCCACGGTCCACTTTCCCTGGATACTCTCCCTGTAGCCGAAATCGGGCCGGAACCTCGCTGCATCCTGTCGTTTTTCATTGGTTAAGCCTGAGACAGCGCCTCATGTGTGTTTCTCAGGAACCTTCATGCGGCGCGGCGGCGCAGGCAGAGCCATGAAAGTCGATGTCGGGCTTCCATGCCGGATCGATCTTCACGGGAAATGCAGATGACCAAAAGGAGGCGCATCCATCCGGCAGCCGTCGCTCCTTTCAGGGCACGCTCCCTCCACAAACATAAACATCCTGGCGGCGCTGTATTTATCAAACGGAAAACTTATTCTTACCAAAAGATGTTTATCTCATATAATGGAGGGGAGAATAAAACGATGGATATATCAAATAAAACATTCGAGAGTGCCGATCTGGCCGGGCTTTCCCGGATTTTTGACGATCTGCCGTACGGATGCATACTTGTCGATGAGGCTGGAAGCATCCGCCTGGTGAACAGGGGGGCGGAAGCGCTCTTCGATCTCCGCCGGGACGACGCGGTGGGCATGCAGCTCGAGGGGCTCGTCTCATCCCGTATCGAGCCGATGATCATTGAGGCTGCCGATCTCCGCGACAGGGTCAGGAAGGCGCAGAAGGAGCAGCGCGACATCCCTCCTCTCGAGCTCCGGGTGCAAATCCCGTCCCGGGGTATCAGAAGACTCGAATACGAAAGCCGCCTCATCCGGCCGGGCGGCCCGTGCAGCTTCCGCATCGACACGTATCGTCCCCTGGGCGGAGAAGAATTTGCCATCGATCCCCGGACGCTCCGCTCAATCCTGCAGGATGCCCCGTACGGGCTCGCCCTGATCGAGGCTGACGGGTCATGCAGCCACGTCAACAACACCTTCACCGGCATGACCGGGTATACCCAGAGCGATCTGCCTTCCCTTGACGCATGGCTTGCGAAGGCTCACCCGAACCCGTCGTACCGGAAGATTGCGGCCGATCTCTGGAGGGAGACAGTCATCGGACAGGCCGCTCCCGCATCATTCAGCGTTGTATGCGGCGACGGCAGGGTCAGGGAGATGGAAGTGCGGCCGACGATGCTTCCGGGCGGCAGGATGGTGCTGGCATTCCACGACATCACCGCGCGCGTCGGCGCAGAAGAGGCGCTCAGGCAGGCCACATCGGAGCTGGAAGCGGTGATCGACGCCTTTCCGGACCTCTATCTCAGGCTGAACTTCGACGGCACCGTCATCAGCTGCAGGGGCGGCCAGACCTCTCATCTCCCGGTGCCGGCGCACGAGCTCCTCGGGAGGAAGATACAGGAAGTGCTCTCCGGCGCTATCGGGCAGCAGGTGAAGGATGCCCTTCTGCAGGCGCATGCCGGACCGCACCCGGCATCCCTGGAGTTCTCGTTCATGCAGCCCGGCGGCATGCGGAGCTGCGAGGCGCGGGTGGTGCCGCTTCCCGAGAGGCAGGCGCTCGTCATCGTCAGGGATATCACCGAGAAGAAGCGTGCGGAGAGGGAGATTGCGGCGCAGCTGAAGGAGAAGGAGGTGCTCCTCAAGGAGGTGCACCACCGCGTCAAGAACAACCTCCAGCTCATATCGAGCCTGCTTGCGCTCCAGTCACGGTATGCCGACGATGAAACCGCGCGGGATGCATTCAGGGACTGCCAGCACCGCATCAGATCGCTCGGTTTCATCCATGAGAAACTCTACCGGTCCGAGAGCCTTGCCCGTATAGATTTCGGGGGATATATCAGGGAGCTTGCTGAGAGCCTGCTGCACTCGTACGGCATCCAGCCTGACCAGGTGCGCCTCCGGATCAGGGCGGACGATCTGCTGCTCGGGATCGACGAGGCGATCCCCTGCGGCCTGATCGTCAACGAGCTCGTCTCCAACGCCATGAAGCACGCGTTCCCCGACGGGAGGCGCGGGACGATAACAATCAACCTGCGGAAGGATGAGGCGGGAGGCATCACCCTCGAAGTGAGCGACGACGGGGTGGGATTCCCCGACAAAATCGAGATCGCGTCGGCGGAGAGCCTGGGCCTGCAGCTCGTCTCCAGCCTGGCAGAGCAGCTCCGCGGCAGTATGGAGGTCGCAAGAGATCAGGGAACCCGGTTTACCATCCGGTTTGCAAAACTGCCGGTTAAGGAGCGGGGCTGAATTCTATGGAGCGGCCGCGTATTCTGATCGTCGAGGACGAGTCCGTCATCGCGATGAGCATCAGGCAGATGCTTGAGGCGCAGGGGTATCAGGTCATCGCAGCCGTTCCGTCCGGCGAACAGGCGGTTGATCTGGCCGTCGCAGAGAGGCCTGACCTGATCCTGATGGACGTCGTCCTGAAGGGGGAGATGGACGGTACCGCTGCAGCCGAACGGATACGATCGATCGTCGATATCCCAGTCGTGTATCTGACTGCATACGCGGATGACGAGACCCTCCGGCGTGCCAGAGCGACGGCGCCGTTCGGGTACCTGATCAAACCCTTTGAGGAGCGGGAGCTCTGCAGCACCATCGATATGGCGCTGTACCGCGCAGAGATGGAGCGAAGGGAGAAAGAGAGAAGAGAATGGCTCAACACGGCGATGAACAGCATCATGGATGCACTGGTCGCTGCCGATACGAGCGGGAGGATCACGTTCATGAACGCCGCCGCCGAGGAGATCATCGGCTGGAATCGGCACGAGGCGGTTGGTGCGGATGCCGCCGAGATCTTTGCCATCAGGAGCGAGGCCGCCCCCGCACTGGTGGAGAACCCTGTCAGGAGCGTTCTTCGGGACAGATCCGCAGTGGCCCTGCCAGACGGCACAATCCTGATCACCCGGAGCGGAGAGGAGGTCTCTATCGAGGGGCATGCGGCACCCATCATTCCGGAGGATGGTGCGCTGATCGGCGCTATCGTGGCGTTTCGCGATATCACGCTCCGCAAACAGGCCGAGGCGGAACTCCAGAGGCATCGCAGGCACCTTGAGGAACTGGTGCAGGAGCGGACCGACGAACTCCAGCGGCTTCTGCAGTATATCGAGACAACGGAGCGCAAAGCCGCTGAAGAATCGTTGAACACGAGCATGGGAGCCGGCGGTCCCGCTACGCGTTCCCGGGATCCGGGGATCATCACGATCGATGCCGAAGGCGAGATCGTCCTGATCAATCCCGCGGCAGAGCAGCTGACGGGATACCGGCGGGAGGAGGCATCGGGAAATCCCCTGCAGCGCATCGTAACCGTCGTCGATAGGCGGACCGGCATGCCGGTGGAGGATCTCCTCTCGACTGTGCGCTCCGGGGAGAACGGCACGTTTTCTGATCTCGCCCTCATCACCAGGAGCGGGGATGCGCGCCCCATCCTGCTTGCAAGCGAGCCGATCAGCGGCGAAGACGGATCCACCATCGGGCTGATCCTCTCCATCCACGAGGATTGAAACCGGGTGCGGGCATCCCGGATAATTTCTTTCCGATTGTTTTGGTTGCACTGGACAGGGGAGGGGATCTCCCCCTGAGAGGATAGCGGCGGGAAGTCGTGAGCGGTAGCAGAGCAGATCAGGCCCCAAGCGTCCCCGATACCGATCCGGATCGAAGCCAGATATCTTTTTGCGAAAATGCACCATTCTTTCTGGCGTGATTCAGGGACTCCCGTCTATCGGCAGCAGCGTCCGCCGATGCGCGGTCGACGCGAGATTGCACCGCGTCTGGCAGGAGCTCAATCCGGGAGTGCGGAACGCATTGCGGCAGTGACGACCTCCGCCGAATGGGATCAGCGATGGGAGTATCGGGTCGCAAGAAAGAACCATCCCTGTCTCTGGGGCGGCATGGCGCTCCCTGAAAAAATATGGGTGCCTGCGATGGAAGGAGCAGGCACCGTCACATGCGGATGCGAACAGCCCCGGAACCCGATAAATCGGGATGCTGCGCCGCCACCGAGACCTGCACGTGGGTGAAGAGCCCGAGCCCGCCCCGCGCCTGCGCCAGCACCCGCTCCGGGGTGTTGTTCACCTCGCTCACGTGGGCGAGCACGACATGCCTGACCGCATCCGCAAGCTCCTGCAGGCAGATGGCGGCAGCCGCATTCGAGAGGTGGCCGCGCTGCGAGCTGATCCTGCGCTTCAGGAACTCGGGATACGGTCCGCGCTTGAGCATGTCGGGACAGTGGTTGCTCTCCAGAATAACGGCATCGCAGGAGCTGAGGTGATCCATGATGCCGGACGTGACGATGCCGGTATCGGTACAGCACCCGACCCGCACGTCGCCGTCGCTGATGCAGTAGCCGCAGGGCTCTCTCGCATCGTGAGAGGTGGCGAAGGGCTCGACGAGGAGATCCCCCACCCGGAACTGCTGGCCGCAGATGCACCGTTTTGCATCCAATACCTGTGCTCTGGAGCGGAAACAGAGTTCTTCGAGCGTACCCCCGGTGGCATAGACCGGCACGTCCAGCCTCCGTGCCAGCGCGTTGACGCCCCGTATGTGATCGGTATGCTCGTGGGTGACTAAAATCGCCTGGATACGGGCCGCATCGCAGCCTGCAGCATGCAGCCGCCGCAGCAGTTCCCGTGCAGAAAGCCCCGCATCGATCAGCAGCGCCCCGCTCTCGCCCGCCAGATAGGCGCAGTTTCCCTTGCTGCCGCTCGCAAGGATGGTCAGCTCCATGATGAGAGTATAGGCGCTCCGCCCATATTAACACCGGCAGCAACCGGAGGCAAAAAGAGGACCGGGAACCATGTATGGATGGGAACAGGGGAGAGCACGGAATGGCGGACGAGCGCTGGAGCAGGTACTTTCGATCGATTATCGCCGATCTCGGCAGCAGCAGGGTGCGCATCGACGGGCGCGGGATCCGGGAACCTGTCAACACCTACCTGGTCCGCTCGCTCGACGGCACCGCACTCCGGTTCTGCATGCCCATCCTCCTCAACCGGCATCTGCCCGAGCCCGTGCGCCGCGATCCCGCAGGCGCCGACGGGGCGATCGGCGTCCTGATCGAGGCGATCAAGTCCGGTACTAGAACCGACAGGGCTCTCGGCCCGATTGCAGGCGCCGGCACCAGGTTTCCCCGGCACTGCGGAAAGAATATCGAACCTGTCACCCTGATCGCGTCGCCGGGCGCGATCGGGACCGACCTCTGGAGGCCGGATCACGAGAACCGGCTGACGGATCAGGGCATCCGCCTTCTCGCGCGGGGGGGCGTGCCGTACCCGGGTCCGCCGTCTCCCGGTACGATTCGCGCGATCACCGAAGACCTGCAGGCGCTGCTCGAGGGGATAGAGAAGGCAGCCAGAAGCGTTCCTGACGACAGGCTGGTTGCTGCCTGGGAACTCTCCATCGACCAGAAGGCGCTCCGCAGCCGCCTCCCGGAACTCGGCCTCGTCTCGTTCATCGGTGACGGTGTCCGACCGGCACGCCGGTTCACCGACTTCCGCTGCCATCATCGTATCGCCGGCCCGAAAGAGGGGGTAAACATCCCCTTCCGCTGCCCGAAAGAGCTCGATCCGATCGAGGTGGAGGTGCAGGGGAGCGGCAGGATCGTCACCGGCCTCGGTCTTCGGCGGCGCGAGATCTTTGCGATCACCGGATCCAACGCGCAGGGCAAGAGCACCCTGCTGGAGGGCGTCGTGGCAGGCCAGGACGATCATGCGGCAGGGGACGGCCGCGAGTACCTTGTGAGCGTGCGGGGAATCGCCAGGGCGGAGGCAGGAGGCAGGTACCTTGCAGGCGCTGACGTCAGCCTCTTCTTCAGATCCCTTCCACCCGGTCTTGCGGGTGAGCCCGAGTACATCTATGGGCAGGGCAGCGGATCCCTCGTGATGGCGCACGAGATCCAGACCGCACTCCGGAAGGGTGCGCCGCTGCTCATCTTCGACGAAGACCGGGCGGCGACAAACCTTCTGATCCCGAGCTGTCTCCATACCGGGGAGGTGACTCCGCTCTCCACCCTCGTCGCCACCCGGAGGGAGGCGTTTGGGGAGACGGCGCTGCTCTTTGCAGCGAGTTCGCTCGATATACTGACGGCGGGCGCGGACAGGATCCTGCTCCTGGATCGGCACGAGGCCGGGGCCATCACTCCCGGCGAATTCAGAAAGAGGCTTGTGCGGTACCTGCAGGAGGTCGGCGATCACCTGAACGCCGGCGGATGAAAGGATACCTGCTGTGGCACCCGGAGCACAGGCAAAAGAGTATATAAACGGGCCTCCCCCGGGCGAGGACGTGCGTGCGGTAACACAGCAGGAGAGGGATCAATCCGGTTGGTTGCATCAGGAGAGCAGGCACCCGGTCAGGATATCACCTCCATACCGGGATGATGGGTCAGTATTACTAAAGAATCTTTTGATATGAATTAGTGTAAAATTATTACCATAAAAATATGAAAATGCCCCACTTCGGCATACAGATTTCTATGAAACGACATGAACCCTCAAAGGCCACAAGCATACCGGATGGAAGCGGATGGTGACATTCACTCACCATCCTGTTCATATAAAACGCCCATGAAGCCCCGGGAGGGGTTACAGGCGCAACTGATGAGACTCCATGAGTTTTCTGGCGCATCACGGATTCTGTAGTTCCTGGATCTCGCAGGACGGTGGACCGTGGGGACAATCTTCATGGGGGTGGAAACCGGGGAGGGGGAGACCCCATTAGCGTTAACTTATCATATGGGCGCAATGAATTGCTGTTGATACCGCTGAGTTTCAAGCAGTTGACGAGCTCTCCGCGATTGCCCCCGAAAGTCTATTTGCAATGAGATTTTGGCGATAAATACATTTTCCAGG
>JAHKLN010000012.1 GCA_020854755.1 Methanomicrobiaceae archaeon
GCTGCTGCTGCTGCTGCTGCTGCTGCTCCACCCCGAGGAACTGGCCGATATTCTCCAGGATATCCTTCTGCACCGCGTCGATGTATGCGGAGACTTCGTCTATCTCTCCATAGATGCCCTTGAGGGCCGAGACGTGAGGTTCCATCGCGAAGACCGCGATCTTGCGGTTCAGCTCCTCGATTGCCTCCCCTCCCCGCGTCTCGATCTCCCGGATCTGCCTGAGGAGATCTCTGGCCTCCGCATCGAGCACTTCCCTCCTGCGCCGGATCTCCTCCTTCTTCTCCGGCGGGAGTGCGGCAAACTCCTCCTCGGAGATCTGCCGCCCGTTCACCGCAGGAACGGTCATGACGCCGACGGGCGTCGGGGTGATGACGAACCCCTTCTCCCGGGCGCTCTGGTTGATCCGTTCGATCAGCTCGTTCCTCTTCGCCTGCAGGGATCCGATTGTCTCCTCCCGCTGTGAGGCATACTCGTCGCTCTGGAACGCTTTGGGGAGGACCTGCCTGACCTGATCGACGAAGTCGCTCATATCCTTCTTGAACCGGCTCCCCGTCCCTGCCGGCATCCTGATGGCGTTGGGTTCGTACTGGTTCTCAAAGTTGTTGACATAAATCCAGTCGCTGGCTACGGGCTTTTCCCGCCGGAGGCTTTCGATGAAACTCCGGACGGCTTTATACCGCCCGGTGCCCTGAAACCCTGCGGCATAGACGTTGAAACCCTTCTCCCGGATCTCCAGGCCGAAATGAAGCGCCCGCAGCGCACGCTCCTGGCCGATGATCTGCTCGAGCGGTCGCACCTCCTCGGTGCTGGCGCATGTGATGGTATCTGTGCTGCACGCATTCCGGTACTTCTCAACAGGCAACGGTTCGGACATGATAATCACCCCAGATTCTTGTGGATCTAGTAGGGCTCGATATCTCCCATGAAGAGAAAAACCTACCCCTCCTTTCCTGAAGTCCCCGCAGCGGCTGCATCCCCGGCCGGGATGGGCAGTATCCCGCGATGGGCAGGCGGTTTTGTCATCGGCGTGCGTTGCGGCAGGTAACGTGATGATGGACGGGGTGGCGATCATGCACGGGCGGGAGGGCGGGGTCTCCCCATCCCGTTGTAGACCATCAGCCGCTCGAGCCCCCCGGCACCGAGCATGCTCATCGCCTGCTCGAGCAGGAAGTCGGAACGAAGCGAGAGATCCATCCATCTCTTCGCCCTGGCGGCCGATTCCAGTTCTCTCCCCATAGCAGTGCGCCATTCCCGCTCGTAGGCGGCGAGGGGGTCGCCCCGGAGCAGGTGGCGTGCCGCAGCAAGCCCCGCCATCCTGCCGCAGACCATGGCGATCGTGATGCCTCCCCCGTTTGACGCAACGACGTGGCCTGCGGCGTCCCCGACCGCAAGGACGTGTCCCCTGACGGTCTCGCACGCCGGGCCCGAGACGGGGACGAACCCGGCCTGCATGGAGTCGGCAGCGAGCCCGTTTGACGCCAGAAAAGCGTCAAGCAGCGGGCGGAGCGGCGTGCCGGGCGACTGGATGCCGAGCCCGACGTTCGCCCGCCCGCCTTTCGGAATGATCCAGGCGTAGCCGCCGGGTGCGACACCGTTGCCGAAGAATATCCGGACCGCATCCCCGAACTCACCCGCCGCCTGGCAGGTGACGGCAGGGGCAAGCTTCAGGTGCCGCGCCATTCCTGCCGCCCGGCAGACCGGTGAGAGCGGGCCGTCCGCGGCGATCACGACGTCGGCCTCATACACCCCCTGCGACGTCGTCACCCGGCGGCCGTCCAGCCGCAGGAACTTCGTACCCGCCTGCAGTACGGCTCCCCTGCAGACAGCGGCGTCGGCCAGGTGGCGGTCGAATGCGTCGCGATCGACGGTGCAGCCGTCCATGGGAAACTCGTACCCGCGCCCGCGGGGTGAGGTGGCGATGATCCGCCTGATCCTCCGCCGGACGAGGGCGGGCTCGATGGGGAAGAGTTCATCGAGCCCCGGTGCGTTCGGAAATGCACTCGCCATCAGATCGCGTGAAGGGAGGAGCTCCCCGCAGCAGACCGGCACTCCGATCTCTGTCTTTTTATCGATGAGAAGGACATCGGCCCCCTGTTCTGCCGCGTACCGTGCAGCCGTACTCCCTGCCGGCCCCGCACCCACCACCAGCAGATCGACGCGGTTCTGCATTATGGGCGTAGTAGGCAGCCCCTCCTATATAAGGGAGGGCATCGGCGGCAGGCGGCGCAACCGGCTCCTGGATCTTTCCCGGCAGGGCGGGCAGGGAAACGCGGCGGTTCGCCTGACGGTGGCTGGATGTACGTCTGGACCGTTGCCGATTCCCCTGAAGAGGGAGGACGGGCGCATGCGGAGATCGGAGATGAATCCCCGGGCAGCGGGCGCAATCGATGCATCGATGAACCGGCTACAGGTATCCCGGACCAGGTTGTATCCCGACGGGGACCGGGGTGGTCTCCCCCTTGAGGATTAGGCCGTGCATAGGAGGAGAAGGGTCTTCCATGTCACAACCTGCTCGGTTCTCATAGGAACCGCCATGCGCCGGAGAGAAGCAGAAGCGCGACCACAGACATCGAGATCAGGGTCCCATGCCGGATCGATTCAGGGGCATGCCGTCAGGTCAGGGGAGCGGGCGGCTCCCGTCCCGGCGATCCGCCTCGTCCCGCACCCGCCTGACGCAGCCCTCCATATCAGGTCTGGGGGATCGTTGCCGTATCGAACCTGCGCGTCCCAAGCACGGGTCTCCCGGTGGTCCAGCAGAGGTGGGAGATCATCCCGCCCGGGGGGGCATCCACTACGCCCCTCCATTTTCTGCGAGCAGGGCTGCAGTGTAGCGCCTCGCCCAGGCGAACCCGGTCAGCCCGCCGATGATGTTGCCCGCGGCAATCCCCCACCAGACGCCTTCCAGCCCGAACCCGAGCGAGACGGCGAGCACCCAGACGAACGCGACGGTCAGCACGACGGTCCGCAGGACGTTGACCAGAAGCGAGTTGAGTCCTTTGCCGGTTCCCTGGAAGAGGGAGGACGAGAACATGCCGAAGCCCACAGCCGGGTAGAAGAGGCACATGACCCTGAGGAATGCCGTAAGGTCGGGGGCGAGCCGTGCGGCACCATCGGAGATGGTGAAGATCGCCGCAATCTGGGGGGCGAAGATGAAGGTCATCACCGCGATCCCCGCACCGATCCCGAGCCCGAGCCTGACCGCATAGAGGTGTGCCGATTCCATGCCGGCATACGATCTGCTCCCAAAGTTCGCTCCCGTTACGGCCACCACCGCAGTGGCGATGGCGATGAGCGGGGTGATGGCGATCATGACCACCCGCCATCCGACGGAGTAGATGGCGACGCCGTCTGTGCTGGCCACCATGACGATGATCCCGTTCAGGAGGAGTGTGGTAGCCGCCATGGTCATCTGCTCCATGGATGCGGGGAGGCCGACCCTGAGGATATCCCGAATCACGCTTCTCTTCGGGGAAAAGCCCCTGATACTGAAGGAGACATAGGTGTCCCTCTTCACAAAGAGCCAGAAGGCCAGAATCAGCATTGATCCCAGGATAGAAAGAACGGTCGCCCAGGCCGCCCCGGCGATGCCCATGTCAAGCCCGTAGATCAGGATGGGGTCGAGGATGATGTTGCCGATCGCTCCGGCCGCCATCGCGTACATCGGCCGCTTTGCATCCCCTTCACTCCGGAGGATGCCATAGGCCACGTTGGTGAAGAGGATGAACCCTGATCCAAGGAAGAGCACCCGGGCGTAATCGGTCGCAGGGCCGGCGGCATCGCCCGCCCCGAGGAGGATGAAGAGGTTGCCGGCGAAGATATAGATCGGCACGGTGACGACGGCGGCAAGCAGCACCATCATGAGCATGGTGTGCACGGCGACGCAGTCGGCTCCTGCCTTGTTCCGTGCGCCGATCATCCGCGATATCGCCGCTCCTCCCCCGATGCCCAGGCCGTTTGCCAGGCCGATGACGATGAAGAAGAGCGGGAAGGTGAATCCGATGGCGGCAAGCGCATCTGCTCCGAGGCCTGCCACCCAGAAGGCATCGACCAGGTTGTAGAGCGTCAGCAGGGTCATGGCGACCATCATCGGCAAGGAGAGCTTGATGATCGCGGTTCTGGGGTCGGAGAGCAGGGTGCGTGTGCCTTCGGTCCCGGGATGGGGGCGTCCGGTGCGTGGTGGGGAGTCCGTCATGGTCTGGAATCGCCTGACCCCCCGCAGCGCGCCCGGCTGCAGGGGGTCCGTGTATCTATCAAGTTGGTGTTGCAGAACGAAATAGTTGACCTGGCAACCAATCCGCCCCCTGGTGATGCTGCTCAATCAACCGTCCGGGCGAGGGAGCGAAAATCCCCTGTCGGGCTGGGCGTTCAATATGCCATGCAGAGATCAGGCGCAGGCAGCTTTATATCGTGTGGCTCTCAAGGCAGGAATGCCCCTGCCCGGGGCGGTCAAGGATAGTGGTGAGAGGACAGGGTATGATTAACGAAGCAGGGAAGGCGATCGATGAAGTGAACAGACGCTTCTCCGAGGGATTCATGAAGGGTGATGCCGCGATAACGGCAGCCGGGTTCGCCGAAGATGCCGTCGTTTTACCTCCTGGCGCGGAGATGGTCCGGGGGAAGAGGGCGATCGAGGCGTTCTGGAGAACGGCCATGCAGTCCGGTGTAAAAGAGGCGGCGCTGACAACAATCGAACTCGTCGGGAGCGGCGAGTATGTCTGCGAGATGGGCACGGGCGTCCTGAAAGTCAGCCGGGAGGGCGGAGAGCCTGCGGAGCAGAAGATCAAATACGTTGTGGTATGGAAGCGAACCGCAGATGGCTGGAAGAATATGTGGGATATCTGGAATGGCTCTCCGTAAGAGGCTTTGAGCGGCGGCAGGAGAGCCCTTGCACAATGAAGAAACAAATACCCTGAGATAGAGCCGAATCCAGCCCGGTGCAATCTCGCAGAAGATAGAAGCGCCATGGGCCAAAAGATGCGCCAATCGCAAGCATGGCCGATCTCTCTGCAGCCGATTTTTTGAAGGGCACTCCCATCAGAGGTGTTTTGGATGACCCTGGAACGGCAGGCCGGTTATTATGGTGCAATGAACTCAAATAAACTTCAAATCTGGAAGGAATCTGCAGCAGATTGCGCCGGTCGCAGGAATCAAAACCCTGTTATTCTTCAGGCTATAATGTATCTTGGATTTCACTGAAGGAGGAGTCGGAACGAAGATCAGGATCCTGCAGAATTTCTCAAAAAAAGCCGCCAATCCGCCAGATATCACGCCGGCGGCGCTGGAGATCACCGTTGAGAAGACGGACGTCCTCGCCGTCGACGAGATCCTCACCTTTGCATCCCTCCATGGCAACTTTGTCTGCATATCTGACCGCATCCTCCACCAGTTCCAGATCATCATCGACCGGCAGACCCGCCTTGAGATCCTGAAAGATGCGCTCCTCCAGGTCGCCTACCTGGAGCGCGATGAGTCGGGAAGCAGCGCTATTGTGCCCTACGCGATCGAAGACCTCGTCGAGGCGCTCGAGCGCTTGCAGCAGAGTATTCTTGAGGGAAGAGAGACTGCCGCCATCGAGAAGGAGATCGCGGCCCTCTTAGTGAGGGAGGATTGAACGAGAAGCGCCTGACAGAGGTGAACACTCTTCGCCCTCTCCCGCGCCATAACGGCATCCGATATCCCTCACAAATATCCGGTGCTTCCACGTTCGCTTCTGCCACAGGAGGCTCATGTATGCCGGAAGGTGCCGGGCCGGCGACCTGACCTGACCTGATCACCCTGCCCCCCGGGCACGCCGCCCGGCGGCAGGAGGGCTGCCCGCAGACCGATCAGACCGGATATTGCTTTTGCTCCTCCCCGGCGGGTTGAGCGTGAATATTCAACATGGAACGCCGAAACGCAACCTAACGCATTGCCGAAAGGATTGGCAGCAAACCTCCTGCTTCCTTTCAATCTGAACAAGCACAACCCGGGAGTTCGTACTTCGCAGCACAGCTATAGTAGCGCTCGCCGCCACTTTATATGCGCTTGCCATCCGTGGGCTCATATCAGTCGGGCAGATTGGCCTCTCCTCCGTCTCCGGCATCCTGCAGGGTGAACCTCCATGTCATGGCTCCTCCGCGGTCGAGCATCCCTGCCTGACAACCCTTATCAGGAGACGCTCCCCACCCTGCCGACCGGGATCTGAATCCATGCCGCCCTGCAGAGACATAGTCGAGTGCGAAGAGAGGATCCGGTGCAAGGAGTACGAGGTCGCGTACATCTTTCTGGACCACCACACCCTCCTGAAAGGCGGGATCACGCAGCGCTACATCTTCGGGGTGGGCTTTTCCGAAGAGGAGTTCGCACTGATGCAGAACAACATCCTGACGCACAACCATACCGGTGAGTATACCAATTCCTTCTCGCTCGGAGACGTGGCAAAGGCAGCGGAAGCGAACCTGAAGGAGATCCGGATCGCCGGGAAGCGGTTCACCTACTCGCTTGCGCCGGGCGATCGCGGGTGGCCGCCCCCGGACGCGATTCGGGCGAAATATCGGGAGATTGAAGGCGACTATGGTTTTTACCTCCACGCCAGGATCGCGTTCCTCGGGATCGCTTCCTGTGAGCAGATCCCGCCAGACGCTGGGAGCCGTTTCTTCAACCACCTGATCTGGGAGCGCCTCGCCCGGGAGATGGGCCTGCGGTATCTTCGGGAACCCTGGCCGCGTAGGCTGACCGACTCAGGGATGCAGCGGCTAAAAGAGTGTATCTGACGTTCTGAGGCATATCCGCCTGCATATGGATGCTTCGCAGCACCGGCCCCTTCACCTTCTGAAGGGGCGGTATCGTGAACAGTGTTCGGATGCCGTTTGGGGTATCCCGCGCAGGAGGGATGCTACTGTCCTAGCGGTGCGGGGTAGGCGGGCGCCAGCAAAGTGCCGGGACTGCCTATCCTGCCTGCCCGCGGCTTCCTGCCCATATGAACGCATATAACTGGAGACAGGACAAATGCCTGTCACAAAGCCGCGTTTCGTGATCAATATGAGCAGTCGCAGCAGTCCCGTCGTATTCCTCGGCGATAAGGATGGCGATAATTGCACAGCCATCATGGGAGGGAAAGCTGCATCGCTGCACCGGCTGGTCAGAGCCGGCTTCCCGTTCCGCCGGGTGTTGTCCTGACTGTGGATTTTTTTGCAGAATGGACGGCAATTCTACGAAAGGACGATGCCTGGCAGAATCTGCTCGCCGCCGACGAAGGGCTGCAGGATGAATCGATCAGGCGGATATCTGCAGTGTGCAGCACGCTTGATTACTCGGGATTCCAGCGGGGGATGCTGCGCCGGGCGCTGGCACGGCTGCCGGGCGGCTCTGGACTGTATGCCGTCCGCTCTTCGGCGGCCGACGAGGATATGGCCGATACCGCGTGTGCGGGCATGTACCGAACAAGACTCGGCGTTCGGGAAGAGATGCTGGAATCGGCAGTACGAGACGTGTTTACGTCCTGGTTTGAGCCCGGAGCTTTCTGGTATCGGCAAGAGAAGGATCGCTCCGGTCGTGATCCCGGGATGGCGGTCATCGTCCAGTGCTTGGTGAAGAGTGATGTATCGGGGGTCGCCTTCTCGGCAAACCCACAGAACAACTCCCGATACGAAGTTGTCATCAATGCGAACTTCGGCCTCTGCGAAAGCATCGTGTCGGGCCGCGCCACGCCGGATCTCTTCATCGTTTCCAAGTACGAGGACGAGATCCTTCAGAGACAGCAGGGCGCAAAAGAGGTGTCGCTCTTCTTCTCACCGGGCAGGACAAGAATTGAGCGGGCCGGCGACAGAAACGGCGAGTGGTCGCTCTCCGAAGCGGAGATCTACTTGTTGCGCGATCTGGCGCGGGAGATCGAGAGGCTCTTCTGCTGCCCGGTCGATATCGAATGGACGCTCTCGGGGGATACCTGCTATCTCCTGCAGGCCCGACCGATAACGGCGCTACTCCCTCTTGACGAGAGGCTGCTGACCTCTCCCGGAGAGCCCCGACGCCTGTACATGGACCTTACCCTGATCGAGCACGGCATGCAGGGGGCTTTAACGCCGTTTGGGTCTTCGTGGCTCGATCGTATCCTTTCCTATACGCTGGAAGAGCTTACCGGCGTTCGAGGCATCGGCAGCAGCATCGCAGGCGGTCTCGGGCAGGCGATCGGCGGGAGGCTGTACCTCAATATATCCAACCTCCTCTGGCTGGAGAAGCCCTGGATGATCGCCCTGCAGTTCGAGGGCCTTGATGCATCGACGGCGGAAACGATACGGGACCTGGATCCGCAGGAGTGGCGGAATCCGGAGAAGCCTGAGATGATGGCCTGGATCGTTCCCCGTTCGCTCTGGCGTTCAAAGGATCTGATCGGGAGAGCGATGCTGGGCTTTCTCCTGCCGGATGTCCTGCAGGGGCGGTATGCAGCAGAGATTTCTGCATTTAAAACCACTCTTGAGGCCCTCGACGCAAAAACCCCGGATCTGCAGGAGTTCTGCGAGGGTTCCGGCCGGCTGATCGTTCGGCTCGTTAAAGAGTCGACGGGCGCCACGCTGATCGATGCGGAAGCCGCCCGCCTGCTCCTGCGCCGGATGTTTGCGGCCGAACCTCCTGAAGTCAGGGCGCTCGCCGACAGGCTGGATCGGGCGCATCCGGAGAACGTCACGACAGAGATGGGCCGCTCCCTGCATCGGCTGGCAACGCAGATCGATCCTCTTCTTCTCGAGGATCTTCCCGCCCTTGCAGAACGGATACACCGCGGAGAGATGCCCGTGTCGTTCATGGAAGCATGGGAGGGGTTCATCAAGGTCTACGGATGTCGGGGCCCGCGTGAGATCGACCCTGCCGCGAAGGGGTATGCGGGTGACTGGATGCTTCTCCTGACCCAGATCAGGAACGTCCATCCGGCCGGCTGCCGGGAGCAGAACCCGGAGAAGCGGTTTCTCCTTATGCAGCAGGACCGGAAGCAGGCGTATGCGGACCTCTATGCGCACTGCAGGAAGCAGGGCCTTCTGAAAGCCCTGTACTTCAGGCACCTCTGCAGGGTGCTCGCCGCCTTCGGGGGGCTGCGCGAGGATCATAAGTACTATCTGGTTATGGTGACAGGCCTCGTACGGAGCAGGGCACTCCTGATCGGCCGGCAGCTGGCATCCATGGGGAGGATCGATACTGCAGAAGACGTCTTCATGCTCTCTATCGAAGACGTCCGGTCCGGCCTGCTGAACTCCGATGCAGATCTCAGGGCTAGGGTGGAGAGTAACCGGGCCGGGTACCGGCGGTTCGATAGGCACCACCGCTTCCCTGCGCTTATCGATTCATGGGGGCATATCCGGCGGCGGCCGCTGAAGGGGCACGGGCCGGGAGGGCTCGCAGGCTACGGCGTCTCCGGGGGAACGGCCTGCGGTCCGGTGAAAGTGCTCCGCTATCCCGGAGAGAAGGAGATCCACCCCGGGGATATCCTGGTGATCGCCGCAGCAGATCCGGGATGGACGCCGTGGTTCATCACAGCAGGCGGCGTCATCCTGGAAGTGGGCGGGCTCCTGCAGCATGCCGCCATCACTGCCCGCGAGTACGGAAAACCTTGTGTGGTCTGCGTCGAGAACGCCACCTCCATCCTCTCGGACGGACAGGAGGTCGTTCTGGACGGCAGCCATGGGGCGGTGTGGATTGTGGGGAGGTAACGGCGAGGGCGGCATTCCTGCGATGGGGTTTCCCAAACCTTATATAGCGAGTTCGTCCGATCCTTAGATCAGGGAGGAGAAGGCCGTTACCGGACCGATCAGCGATAGGGCTTATTCCGTTCACCCTTTTGTGTACAACCGACCCGATGATGAAGACCGGCTGGTGAAATGGTGGTATGTCCAGGGCTACTTCCGCGGAGAGACCGGCCTGAGAAGGAATTTTGTCGTCTGCTTCTTCTCGTTACACCTGCCGGAAGACGGTACGCCGGGCTCGATGTACCTTTGCTCCGTCATCGATCCTAAAACGGGAGAGCACGGCAAGGAGATTCTCCTCGATGAGACCTCGCGTGCCTGGTATCTGGAGAAGCTTGCGGATCTCCCGGAGAACTTCGGCATCAATCGGTGCATTGCAGAGACGATACAGAAAGAGATCGCCGAATACGGGCTGTACCCTCCATTTTCCTGCCCGGTGAGCCCGATGAGGATATCTTCGGATGCGATCGCATGGGAGACTGTTGCACTCTCGTTTGCTCCATCTGCGCTATCGGCAACCTTCCTGGATCCCGGGAACAAGCAGCCGGTCTCCCTTTTCCTTGAACCTGAAGTTCCATTCGTCGACATCCCCGGCCTGCTCCCCCAGGGAGAGGGGATCGGCATGGAGTACGTGACCTGCCCCCGCCTGGCGCTGAAAGGGCGTTATGGCGATGAAGAGATCAGAGGAGAGGCATGGTTCGACTGCCAGGCGGGCGGGGATGCATGGTTTGCAATAGAGAGAGCCGATACGGAACGGCAGGGCGATAGGACCTGCGACCCCCTCGGATGGGACTGGTGCGCCGTGAACCTCGACGACGGCCAAAGCCCGGTCTTTTTGCACCGGAAGAGTATCGAGTCCGGCAGGACGGAAGCGAAGTTCTGCGTCCTTTTTGAGGGAAAGGAAGCCAGGTACTTCTCGGATTTTGGACTCGAACCGCTGCGGCTCTGGGAGAGCCCGACGACCCACATTCAGTATCCGGTCGAGTGGGCGTTCTTCGTGCCGGAGATCGGGTGCCGGCAACATATCGCGGGAGCAACTCGACCGCTGGCTCCAAAGCAGCCTTGATGCGCAGCTCCTGCAGATGTACTCGTACAAGACCGCTTCCGCCACCGAAGGGGTTGCGGTGCTCTCGGCGATATTCCTGGATCTCGCCGATGAAAAGAAGGAGGCCTGCCTGGCGTTCGGGCGGGTGATGGGCATCGTCTTCCAGATCATCGACGATGTACTGAACGTCAGCGACTCGCCGGACTGGCGGAAGGTGCAGGGGGAGGATCTGAAGGCCGGGAAACCGACGTATGCGATCATCCGGGCAATCGGGATGCTTAAAGGCCCTGAATCTGAGAGATTGAAGGAGATTCTCTGCATCCCTGCCTTGAGGGAGGACGAAGCGGTCCTTGCCGAAGGGATAGCGCTCGTCAAGAGGTCGGGAGCGCTGGAGAGCTGTACCCAGGAGGCAATGGATATGATCGGGGAGGCATGGGAGCAGTTCTCCAGATTTGTCCCCCCTTCACCTGCGAAACTCATGCTCCGGGTGGTCTGCGCAAACCTGATACATATGGCATATGATGTCTGAGCGGCATGGTGGTGATGCGTATGTCCTTGAGGTGCCGGCAAGGGATTACCTTTGAGGGCAGGTGCGCTGCACGGGAACCAGGGATAATTCCGGCAGATTCATCGCACCGCGTAGTCCAGGAGGCCCGACACTCTCTGTTTCTTCGGGTCGGATATCATCGGGAGGATCGATTTGATCTCGGTTCTTCTCCATATCCATGGCCTGTGCGGTCCGTAGATTCAGGAACCATGAAACCACATGAGTCCGGGGCCACAGGAATACAGGATGCGAGCGGATGGTGAAGATCACCATCCACTTACATATAAACCGCGTATGAAGCCCCTTATGGGGCTACAGGCACAACGGATGAAAATTCGTGAGCGGATATCGCTACCCCGGGTCCGTTTTTCTCTGACCATCCCGGTAGAGTGGACCGAAGGAACAATCACCAGGGGGGTGGGAACCGGGGGGGGGGGGGGGGGCGCCCCCCCCCCCCCCCCCCCCCCCCCAACGCCGCGGGCGGAGGGGGGGCCAGGGCGACCCAACAAAAAAAAAAAAAAAAAAAAAAAA
>JAHKLN010000099.1 GCA_020854755.1 Methanomicrobiaceae archaeon
CGATTGCCCTCCTCGGTCCACTGTCCCGGGAGAACCAGAGGAGAGAAACCTGACCCGGGGTGTCGGCACAGAACGCAAGGGATTTTCATAGCTGCGCTTGCGCCGATCGCCGGCGCATGAGTGTTCCTATGAAAATCAAACCCGTTTGTGAAACGGGAGGTTCATATCGCTCAATTTTTCACGCCTCCATACACGGCTTCCCACGGCCTATCCTCACAGGGGAGACGGCTCGCGGGGAGGGAGTGGATCTCCCTCCCCGGTCTCCCCGGGGCGATTGCCCCCTCGTTCCGGTTGAACGAAGTATCCGGGGTCAGATACAGCCAGTGATACCGGCACAGAATGTATCTCATCCCATAACGGGTAAAACACGGGCCGGCTGCTGCAGATAATAAAAATGCTGTAGCGTGCGGCTATAGCGCCGCCCCATCCCGAACGTCTTCATACCTGACGTATCCGGCAGCCTCGCAACCGGCACCCTGCAGGCGGGAGAGCGCCGTTCTGCAGTACTGCTCCGATATATCGATCCCGATGAACCTCCGCCCGAGCCGGTGCGCGACCAGCGTCGTCGTGCCTGCTCCGTTGAAAGGATCGAGCACGATATCGCCCCGATATGAGAAGAGTTTCATCACCCTGCGCGGCAGCTCTTCAGGAAACATCGCCGGGTGGTCGTGCTCCTTCATCCGGAACTCAGGCGGGAACGACCATTTCGCGATCACCCATTCCTTGAACTCGGTATCGGTGATGTCGATATCCTCGCGCCGTCCGGCCTTCTTATGGGTCTCCTTATCGAAGATCTCGATGAACTCCCACGTATACTTCAGGTACGGCATGGACGGCGACTTCCAGCTCCCCCACGCCGTGTACTTCGCGTTGTAGTTGTTCTTCTCCCAGAGGATCTCCGCCTTCCAGAGAAACCCGAGATCCAGGAGCTGGCGGGAGATGATATGGTGGGTCGGGACATAGTCGGAGAAGAGGGGCTGGACGTTGACGGCGATCCTGCCGCCCGGCTTGAGCACCCGGTAGCACTCGGCCCAGATGCCGCCGAGTTTCCGGGTGTACTCGTTCCATTCCCGGGTGTCGTCATGCGGGTCGCTGGCGTAGTCGTGTCCGAAGTTATACGGCGGGGAGGTGATGACGATGTCGATGCTCCGGTCCGGGATGAGACGGAGCACGTCGCCGGCATCCCCGCAGAAGATGGTATTCTCAAACCTCCTGATACCCGGCGGATCGGGAGTGGAGACCGAGTGCTTTGCACCCTTGGTGCCTCCCCGGATCTCCTCCTTCCGGCGCTTGTCCGGTATCTTCTCACGCCTCATCCTGCAAGAAACCCTGCACCACTATGGGCTGCGAGAACTTTTAATAATAGCCATTGGCCGCTGCCGGGGTCTTTCGCCGGTGCTCCGTGCTGTTCATAAAGACGGCCTTGCTCATCTGGCTCCTCCGGATCACGGTGGAGTACCCGGCGGCCCGGTCGGCAAGGTAGGTGAATGTGCTTCCACTCATAAGAGAGACTGGGGAAGGCTGGCTTATGAGTCTTGGCGGGGCGCGGGGCGAAAGTGAACGCACCGGGAAGCGCGGGCAGGGCCCGCCGATCCGGCATCCGGAAATCATTCTGGCATCTCCCGACCCGGATCGGCGGCCGGATCCCGCGCCGTGGCGGCGGGATGCGATCCGGCAGTCCTCCTGGAAAGTGTTTATTGCATCTATCGACAAATACACTAATAGAATGCCGTATGCTGGAAATCACTGATTTGCACGTGAATGTCGGGGATAAAGAGGTGCTCCACGATATCAACCTCCGCATCGGGGAGGGGGAGACCCATGCCCTGATGGGTCCCAACGGATCGGGAAAGAGCACCCTCCTCATGGCTATCATGGGATTCGGCAACTTAACCGTCACCAGCGGGTCAATCGTTTTTAAAGAAAGAGATATCACCCGCCTCCCCATCAATGAGCGGGCGCGGATGGGTATCGGGATGCTGTTCCAGCGCCCCCCCACCATCGCCGGGCTGAAGCTCGGCAAGCTCCTTTCGGCGACCTCGAGAGGGCTGAGCGAGGAAGACATCCTCCGGTATGCACGTTCCGTGAATATGGACGAGTTCCTTGACCGCGACATCAACGTAGGGTTCTCCGGCGGCGAGATCAAACGGAGCGAGCTTCTGCAGCTGAAGGTGCAGCAGCCGGATCTTGTGATGCTCGACGAGCCGGAGAGCGGCGTCGATCTCGAGAATATGGCCCTGATGGGCGGGGCGATTGCCGGGCTGCTCGAGAAGGATATCCATATGGTCGAGCGCCATAAGAGCGGGCTCATCATCACGCATACCGGCTACATCCTGGATTATCTGGATGCGGATCAGGGGCACGTGATGATCGACGGGCAGATCCGCTGCCACGGAAACCCGCGGGAGATCCTGAGAGTCGTCAAGGAGAAAGGATACCGGGAGTGCTTCAGATGCCCCGCATGCGTTCGCGTATAGCCGGCAGCGCCGGACGGGAGGAGATCTCCGGAGGGCGGCGATGACGAAGGACAGCGGCGAGATCGAAAGCCTATCGGAGGAGGACAGGGAGCGGCTTGCGCTGACCGGCCTCGACCTGGAGATGACCAATCGGTGCGGCAGTTTCTTCCAGATCGATCAGGACGTGGTGCATACCTCCTGCGCTGCCGAGGGCATCGAGGTCATCCCCATCGCCGCCGCCCTGGAGAAATACGACTGGCTGGCAGACTACGCCTGGAAGGCGGTGCCCCGGGACAAGGACAAGTATACGAAGTACGTCGCCCGGCAGGAGCAGCCGGCGGGCGTCGTCATCATCGCCCGGAAGGGAAGCCGCAGCATCATGCCCCTTCAGGCGTGCCTCCTGCTGCAGCGCGGGAGGGTCCAGCATGTCCATAACATCATCATCGCCGAGGAGGGGGCAGAGATCCACCTGATATCAGGGTGCGCCAGCGCCACGCATACCGAACGGGGGTCGCACCTGGGCGTTTCGGAGTTCTACGTCGGCAAAAACGCCAAGGTCACCTCCACCATGATCCACAGCTGGAGCAGGCACATCAACGTCTTCCCGAGGAGCGCCGCCATCATAGAGGAAGGAGGCATCTTCCTCTCCAACTACGTCTGCATGCAGCCGGTCCACAGGATCCAGATGTACCCGGCGGCGCATCTCGTCGGGAAGGACGGGATCGCACGGTTCAGCAGCATCGTCATGGGCATGCCCGGCTCCCACCTCGATATCGGATCCCGGGCGGTGCTTGCCGCCGAGGGGACGAGCGCGGAGCTCGTCACCCGGGCGATCACGACCGGCGGCACCATCGTATCGCGGGGCCACGTGATCGGCGCGAAGAACGGGACGCGGGGGCATATCGAGTGCAGGGGACTGATCTTAAAAGACGGCACCATTCACGCCATCCCGGAGATCGAGGGGCAGCTGACCGGCACCGAGCTCTCCCATGAAGCCGCCGTCGGCAAGATCGCCCGGCACGAGATCGAGTATCTGATGTCCCGCGGGCTCGACGAAGAAGAGGCAACCGCAACCATTATACGCGGGTTCCTGGATGTAAAGATCAGCGGTCTTCCCGCGGTCCTGCAGAAACAGATAGATGAAGCGATCGATAAGGCCGAATCAGGGTTTTAGTGCGTGATGGCCCATGACGGATGCCGACCCGTATATGCAAGAGCGCCATGAGATGGTGGAGCGGCAGATCAGGGCCCGGGGCGTATCGGACCCGGAGGTGCTCGAGGCGATGCGCACCGTGCCCCGCCACCTCTTCGTCCCGCCGGATCTGCAGCGGCTCGCATACCAGGACCGCCCCCTTCCAATTGGCGGAGGGCAGACGATATCGCAGCCCTACATCGTTGCGGTGATGACCGAACTCCTCGAGCTGAAGAGGAGCGACCGGGTGCTCGAGGTCGGCAGCGGCAGCGGCTATCAGGCAGCCCTCCTCGGCCGGATTGTGGATCGGGTCGTCAGCATCGAGCGTCTGCCGGAGGTGGCGGCACAGGCGAGGAAGAACCTGCAGCGGGCAGGGATTGCCAACGTCACGGTGATCGTCGGCGACGGGACGCAGGGCTATCCGGAGGAGGCGCCGTACGACGGGATCATGATCACCGCTGCCGCACCGGGCGTTCCGGAACCGCTGATCGAGCAGCTTGCCGAAGGCGGCCGCCTGGTCGCACCGGTCGGCAACCGGGATGTCCAGGATCTGGTCAGGCTCATCAAGCGCGGGGGCGAAGTGACGAGCACTACGTTCGGCGGGGTCTGTTTTGTGCCGCTCATCGGCCGCCACGGATGGCGGGAACGGTTCTACGATGATCTTCTATGACGTGACGAGGGAGCTTGCGGAGGACGTGGTGGTCTACCCGGGCGATCATGTGCCCCGCATGCATCAGGAGGACTGCGGGCAGTACCTCATCTCCCATCTCTCGCTCTCCACCCACAGCGGCACCCACGTCGATGCCCCCTCCCACTACCTGAAGAACGGCCTGACCGTCGATTGCATCCCGCTCTCGCATCTGATCGGAAGAGCGCGGGTGCTGGATCTGCAGCATGCGGATGGCGCAATCCAGCCTGGAGATCTGGCCGGACGGATGGAAGGTGCGAGCAGGCTGCTGATCAGGACCTGGTTTTCAGGCCATGAGACGTTTGAGGAGGGGTATCCCGCCCTCACGCCTGCCGCGGCCGACGCTCTCGCTGCGGCCGGGATCGTCTGTGTCGGCATCGATACGCCGTCTATTGAGGGTTTTTTCGGGGACGGCAGCGTGCACCGCCGCCTGCTCGGCGCGGGCATTGTCGTTCTCGAGCTGCTCGATCTCTCGGAGGTCCGGGAGGGTGACTATTATATGGTGGCACTGCCATTGCGGCTGAAGGGCCTGGACGGCTCACCCGCACGCGTAGTGCTCTGCAGCCTTCCGGGAGAGGAGGAGTTATGAGCCTGATACACGATGCAATCAGCAAGCTGGAATCGATGCTTCAGGGCAGCGGGTGCGAGGACACCCCTGTCACGCTCACGGTAAACCATGACGCATACGTCTGCCAGTACCCGAAAGGCGTCTGCATGGAGGGCTGTTTTGGCGGAAAGGCGGGCCAGTTCGTCACGAAATTCCCCACCCGGGCGACCACGCGGCCTTCCTTCATGTACGCCGCACCGCTCGGGAGCGAGCAGCAGCGGGCGGCAGCATGCGCAATCGTCAATGCGGTATCGGCGTTCCTCTGCATCGCACGCAGGACGTATGCGTGCATTCCGAAGGATCACTACGCCCCCTGCCTTGCCGGGCTCAGAGAGGAGCTTGCCGGGCTGCGGATCTGCGCCATCGGATCCGCACCCGGTATCAGGCAGCATATGGCGGATCAGCTCGTCGACGATCCTGCATCCGCCGATCTCCTCCTGGTTGTCGGAGACGGCCTCATATCGGACGAAGGGCTCGCAGCCATTCACGCGCACCTCGGGAAGAAGCGGGTGATCTTTGTCGGCCCTTCAACCGCAGGCGTCTCCGGTCTGCTCAATCTGGAACACTGGTGCCCCTATGGGCGATAAATACCTTTTTCTAGGAAAACAGTATGATGAATCTCTATGTTGTTCGGCTCTTCGGGCATACGGCGACAGTTCGATATGAAACTCGTGGATCTGGCGCAGCACGTGGGGGCAGCGGTCGCTGCCGGCTCGCAAAAGGTCGTTCTCGGTCGGGATACCCGCACGACCAGCAGACTGCTGGAGCACAGCGTCATATCCGGGATGCTCTCGGCAGGCGCGGATGTCTATACCTGCGGTGTCGCACCGACGCCGACGGTCGCCTTCTGGACAAGGAACGTCGGCGCAGGCTGCATGATCACCGCCTCGCACAATCCCGAACCCTATAACGGCGTGAAACTGCTCAACCCGGACGGATCGTCGTTTACCCGGAGGCAGCAGGCAGAGATCGAGCGGCTGATTACAGGCCGCCACTGGAAGGACTGGACGCGTCAGGGATGCGTACGGGAGGCAGATGCAGTTTTCGCCCACACGGAGGCGATACTGGATAGAGTCAACCTCGAGCGGGAGGTGCGGGTGGTGCTTGACTGCGGCAACGGGGCGGGAAGCGCCATCTCCCCGGATCTGCTTGCTTCTGCCGGCGCACGGGTGATCGGGCTGAACTGCAACATCTCGGGCAGGTTCTCCCGCCCGTCGGAGCCCCTCGAGGCCAACATCCCCTACGTCGGCGGCATGGTCCGGGCCCAGGCAGCGGACTGTGCCGTGGTGCACGACGGGGATGCCGACCGCATGATGGCGTTCGATGAGCGGGGGCGGTATATCGACGGGGATCACCTCCTGATGCTCTTTGCCGGGTATCTCGGCAGCAGGCGGGTGGTGACCACCGTCGACGCCTCGATGGCCATCGAGGAGATCGCCGAGGTCCGGAGGACGCCGGTCGGCGATACCTTTGTATCGGAAGAGCTCCTCTCTTGGGGTGACTTCGGCGGCGAACCCTCCGGCAGCTGGATCTTCCCGGATCACTCCTACTGCCCCGACGGCATCTATGCCGCAGCGCTCCTCTGCGAGATCGCATCGGTCTGGAACATCGCCGAAGAGCTGGATTCGATGCCCCGCTATACCGTTCTCAGGGACTCGTTTGCAGTCGAGAATCCGGGCGAGATCCTCTCTGCGCTCGGTGCCGAGGAGGCCACGCACGGCATCAGGTTCGCCGACGACGAGGGGTGGTGCCTGATCCGTGCAAGCGGGACGGAGCCGAAGATCCGGATCACGGCGGAAGGGAGAACGCCGGAGACAGCACGCGAAAAGATGCGGCAGGGTCAGGAAAGACTGAAAAGGGGAAAAGCCGCATTAAGGTAGGAGAAGTGATACAGGATGCAGTGCGTGGTACTTGCCGCCGGGGAGGGCAAACGGATGCGCCCTCTGACTGCAAAGCGGCCCAAGGTGATGCTGCCGATAGCAAACCGCCCGATGATGGAGCACCTGGTGCTGGCGGTGAGGGATGCAGGGATCAGCGATTTCATCTTCGTCGTTGGCTATGGCGAACGCGAGATCCGGTCTCATTTCAGGGATGGCGGACCCTATGGCGTCAGGATCGCCTACGTCACGCAGCGAAATCAGCTCGGGACGGCAGACGCCCTCAGAACGGCATCGGGCATGGTCTCCGGCAGATTCCTCCTCCTAAACGGGGACATGATCCTCAGAACAAACGACATCGAGCGGATATGCAGGATGGACGCTCCCTGCATGGCGGTCTATCCCACCGAGCATCCTGAGGACTACGGGGTGGTCACGCTCGAGGGGGACCGGATCGCCAGCCTTGAGGAGAAATCCGACCGTCCGAGGACCAATCTCATCAATGCGGGCGCATACCTGCTCGATGCCGACATATTCGATCTCCTCAAGGGCATCACGATCTCGGGCAGGGGGGAGTTTGAGCTCACGGACGCCCTCCTTGGATATATCAGCGAACAGGGACTGAAAGCATGCCTTCTCGACTACTGGCTCGACGTCGGCCAGCCCTGGGATCTCCTGGACGCAAACGAGGCGCTCCTCGCCACCATTGCGCACGAGCAGCGCGGCAGCGTCGAGGCCGGGGTGACGCTTTCGCCTGCGGTCACCATCGGAGAAGGCAGCGTGATACGGTCGGGAACATACATCGAAGGAGCCTGTGCGATCGGCGAGAACTGTATCATCGGCCCGCATGCATACATCCGGGGATCCACCTCCATCGGAGACAACTGCCACATCGGGCATGCCGTCGAGATCAAAAACTCCATCATCATGCCCGGCACCAAGATTCCGCACTTCAACTATGTGGGGGACAGCGTGATCGGGTGCGGGTGCAACTTCGGCGCAGGCACGAAGATTGCGAACCTGCGGCATGACCGCGGCCCGGTGAAGGTCTGCGGCAGGAACACCGGCAGGAAAAAGTTCGGGGCGATCGTGGGCGACGGCGTTCAGTTCGGGATCAACTGCTCCGTAAATGTCGGGAGCGTGATCGGGAGCAATGCAAGAATCGCGCCGCATTCTCTCGTTGAAGGATGTTTTGAGGACGATACGGTGATCAGGTAGGTGGTATGGTGCAGGCAGTGATACTCGCAGCGGGGGAAGGCAACCGGCTGAGGCCGCTCACGCGGAGCAGGCCGAAGGCGATGATACCGGTGGCAAACAGGCCGATCATCGAATACGTGATCAATGCGCTCCTCGAAAACGGAATCCGGGATATCACGGTGGTGGTCGGGTACCGGAAGGAGCATGTCATCAGGTACCTCAACCAGCTGGATGTTCCGATCCAGGTCGTCGTCCAGGAGCGGCAGCTGGGCACAGCGCATGCCCTGAAGTGTGCGGAGAGTGAGATAAGCGGCGATTTCCTCCTCCTTCCGGGTGACAACTACATCAACGCCGAGTCGATCGCCCGGATCAGGAACGAGCGGAATGCGATGCTCGTCAAGGAGCACCCGAACCCGTCGAACTTCGGGGTGGTGGTCATCAGGAACGGATGGGTGCGCAGCATCATCGAAAAACCGGAGGATGCACCTGCATTCACCGTCAGCACCGGCATCTACTCGTTTAACCCCGATGTTTTTGACTACCTGCAGAGCAACGAGCTCCCGGATGTCATCATGAGCATGCTCGAGAGCGATGAGCGGATCCGTGCGATACCCGCCGATGACTGGCAGGATGCGATATACTCGTGGGATCTCCTGAAGATGAACGGCAGGATGCTGAAGGGAATTGCGCCGCAGTCCGGCGGCACGATCAGCAGCGGCGTCACGCTCCGGGGCCTGGTCAGGATCGGGAAGGGTACGACCATCGGGCCGAACACCGTCATCTACGGGCCAGCGATCATCGGCGACGACTGCGAGATCGCCCCGAACTGCGTGATCATGCCGGATACCAGCATCGGCTCACGGGTCGAGATCGAGCCCTTCACCTCCGTGAAGGACTCGCTCATCATGGATGACGTCCGCATCGGTTCGCATTCACGGATCGTGGAGGCCGTGATCGGGCAGGGCTGCGTGCTCGGCGACCATACCACGACGCACCCGGAAGAAACCTTCTTTGAGGCGGGAGACGGGGTGATCAGGGCAGAATTCGGGGCGGTACTCGGCGACGGCATCAGGGCGGCGCCCTTCACAACCTTTAAAAACTGTGTCGTCGGTAACAATGTCATCATCAAGGGGGGCAGGGTCGTACTCGGGCTGATCGAGGACGGCGCCAGGGTGATGTAGTATGTGCGGGATCGTCGGGTATATCGGCAGGCGGGAAGCGACGCCTCTTCTCATGCAGGGCTTAAAAAGGCTGGAATACAGGGGGTACGACTCGTTCGGCATCGCCACCATGGGCAGCGACATCAACCTCTTCAAGAAGCGCGGCAGGATATCTGACAGCGAGTCCGATGCTGTCGCACTGGCGGGCTACGTCGGCATCGGGCACACCCGGTGGGCGACCCACGGCGAGCCGAGCGACATCAACTCCCATCCCCACACCGACTGTTCGGGGAGAATTGCCCTCGTCCACAACGGGGTCATTGAAAACTATGCCGAGCTCAAGAAGCAGCTGGTCGGACGAGGCCACCGGTTCGCCTCTGAGACCGATACCGAGGTGATCGCCCACCTCATCGAGGAGCACTACAACGGAGACCTGCGGGAGGCCGTCGAGAAGACGCTTCCCCTGCTCAAGGGCTCCTATGCCCTGCTCGTCATCGCGGCCGACGATCAGCGGATCATCGCTGCCCGGGACTGCAGCCCGCTGGTGCTCGGGATCGGTGACGGCGAGCTCTTTGCCGCATCCGATATGATGCCGCTTCTTGAACATACCGAGCGGATCGTGTTCATGGAGGACGGCGACATCGCGGAGATAACGGCAGGAGAGGTGGCGATCTACTGCGACGGCGCGCGGGTCGAGCGCCCCGTCGAGCTCGTGAACTGGTGCGTGGAGGACGTCAGGAAGGGCGGCTTCGCCCATTACATGCAGAAGGAGATCTTCGAGCAGCCGCAGGCGTTCTACGAGACGATCAAGGCGGGGCTGGACGACCATGTTGCGGATATGATCAAAAACGCCTCCGAGATCACGCTGGTCGCCTGCGGCACCTCGTACCATACGGCGCTGATCTTCAAGTACCTGGCCGAGTCCCTCTGCAACATCCCGATCCGGGTCGAGGTGGGGTCGGAGTTCAAGTATTATCCCCCGCCGCTGAAGGGCCTGGTGATCGCCGTGTCGCAGTCGGGGGAGACGGCCGACACCCTTGCCGCGCTGAAGATGGCGAAGGTGCACGGCTGCTCCACGCTTGCCATCACCAATGTGCAGGGGAGTACGGTGACCCGGATCGCCGACAGGACCCTGCTCATGCGGGCAGGGCCCGAGATCGGCGTCGCCGCGACCAAGTCCTACACCGCCCAGCTCGCCGCCCTGATGGAGCTGCTCGACGCCCGGTGCGAGGGTGCATTTGCCGATGTCCTCTCCCATGCGCACCTTGCCATCGGCGAGGTGCTGCTGCGCGACATCCAGCAGGCGGTCGCCCTCTGCAAGGGCGCGGAGCACGTCTTCTTCGTCGGGCGCGGCCCGTTTTACCCGGTCTCCATGGAGGGTGCGCTCAAGATGAAGGAGATCAGCTATATCCATGCGGAGGGTTACGCCGCGGGTGAACTGAAGCACGGCCCGTTTGCCCTGCTCACGGAACAGACACCCGTCATTGCGGTCTGCCCGCCCGGCAGCACCTACGGGGTGATGGTCTCCAACATCAAGGAGATGAAGGCGCGGCGTGCGCCGATCATCGCACTCGGCACCGATGGAGACAAAGAACTTGAGGAGATAGTGGATGTCTTTATCCCGCTGCCCGACACCCATCCGCTGGTGCAGGTGCTGACGGCCTCGGTCGTCCTCCAGCTCCTCTCGTACCATACCGCATGCGCCCTGCAGCGGGATGTCGACAAACCCAGAAACCTGGCAAAGAGCGTGACCGTTGAATGATTCAGTACGGCAGAAATACCATCGGAGAGGGAGCCCGGATCTTTGAGCCGGTGACTCTCGGATTCCCGTCACGGGACAAGGTCGGGATGAGCGACTTTGTGGGAACAGTGATCGGAAAGGATGCGGTGCTCCGTTCGGGCACCATCATCTACTGCGACGTAACGATCGGAAATGCGTTCCAGACCGGACATAACGTCCTGATACGCGAACAGACGACCGTCGGAGACCGGGTGGCGATCGGGTCAGGGGCGATCATCGAGGGGCATACGTCCATCGGCGATGACGCAAGCCTCCAGAGCATGGTCTACCTCCCGACCGGCACGACGATCGGGGATCGGGTCTTCATCGGCCCGAACGCGGTCCTGACCAATGACCGGTATCCGCCCGGGCCGCACGCATCCCTGCAGGCGCCGGTGATCGCCGACGGTGCGGTGATCGGCGCGAATGCCACTATCCTCCCCGGCATCCGGGTCGGGGAGGGGGCTCTCGTTGCCGCAGGTGCGGTGGTGACGAAGAACGTGCCGCCGCGGATGCTTGCCGTCGGCGCCCCGGCCAGGTTCAGGCACCTTCCCCCGGGAGCGGAGCGGTAGCATGCATATTCCCGTAGCCAGACCCTGCATCGAGCAGGGTGAGATCGAGGCCGTCGCACGCGTGATGCAGTCGGGCATGCTCGCGCAGGGCTCGGTGGTTGCTGAGTTTGAGTCGCGGTTTGCGGAGTACTGCGGCGTGCCGCACGCCGTTGCGGCGAACTCCGGGACGGCGGCGCTGCATGCAGCCCTGCTCGCCGCCGGGATCGGTCCGGGCGACACGGTGGTTGTCCCCTCGTTCTCGTTCATCGCCACCGCGACCAGCGTGAGCATGTGCGGGGCCCTGCCGGTCTTTGCCGATGTCGATCCGGGGAGCTTCAACCTGACCCCGGACGCCGTTCTCGCATGCATACGCCCCGATACAAAGGCTGTAATCGGCGTGCATCTCTTTGGCCAGCCCTTCGATGTCCGGCCGATCCGCGAGATCTGCGACGATCACGGCCTCCTCCTCATCGAGGACGCGGCGCAGGCGCACGGTGCCGGGTATCACGGGAAGCGGGCGGGCGGGCTTGCCGATCTCGGCTGCTTCTCGTTCTATCCCACGAAGAACATGACGACCGGAGAAGGGGGGATGGTCACCACCGGCAACGCCGCGCTCGCCGAGCGGGTGCGCATCCTGATCAATCACGGGCAGAGCCAGAAGTACCTGCACACGACGCTCGGCTACAACTACCGGATGACGAACCTGGGCGCTGCCATCGGCCTCGTCCAGCTCGGAAAACTGGAGCGGTTCAATGAGCGCCGGATCGCCAACGCCGAATACTTCGACCGCCACCTGAAAGCATCGGGCTTGGAGCTGCCCTGCCGGAAGGAGGGCGTGCGGCACGTCTACCACCAGTACGTGGTAAAGGTGCCCCCGGAGTTCCCGGTGGGCAGGGAGGAGTTCATGCAGGCGCTGCAGGAACGCGGAGTGGGGACGGCGGTCCATTACCCGATCCCGATTCACCGGCAGCCGGTCTACCGGGACGCAGGCTGCAACGCCAAATGCCCTGTCTCCGACACCCTTGCCGCCTCGGTGATGAGCCTGCCCGTCACCCCGCACCTGACCGGCGAAGAACTCCGGTACATCTGCGATGCCGTCTTTGCGGTAGCAGAGGGGCACGCCGGATGACCGGGCCGGCGCCCCCTGATCGCCGATGATGCGCGGTAATCTTTATCTATCGCCGCGGTGCTATGTGGAGCGGGTATGCAGGCCTGAGGGCCACAGCCTCGACCGATGAACATCCATGACCGGGTGCAGGTGCTGCTGACCTGGTGTATTTGCCGGCTGTCCCGGTCCAGAGGACTGTGGGGGGCATCGGCACCCCGCCCGGGGGAAAAACCCCGCTATGAGGATGTCCGGCGGGAAGCCGTGTGGGGGAGTGCATCGAATTGGGCGACGAGATCATTTTATTTCAGAAACCGGCCGCATCTTCATGTGAAACCGGGTACGGGGCCGTTCTGCGGCCGCGGGCACGACGGATGAAAATCTTTGAGCGTGATGCAGGTACCCGGGATCCGGTTTCCCAACGGCCATATCCTTCCAGTGGTCCGCGGGGGGCGTCACAACGGGGGATAGGGACCGGGGAGGGGGGTCTCCCCCTTCCCTCTGCGAGGATAGGCAAGGGGAAGCCGTGCGCGTGGGGGCCTATGTCAGGGAAGCCCGGATATTGTTATCTTCAACGCGGATTGTATCTTCATACAACACCGGCCCTCCGGCCGTCCAGGATCGGTCCGGCAGGGCGAACGCCCCCATGCCGCATCCAAAACGATACGACCAAGACAGCAGGATTGCCATGAACATTCTCCTGATCTCGACATGCGACTATCTCCACCACCCGGTCCCCTCACGCCACCACGCCATCTTCGAGGAGCTCGCCACCCGGCATGCGGTGCATGTGCCGCATTTCCACGTGAGCCAGGGGGAGGCGAGGGAGACGCGGCTGACCGTCCACGAAGCGACCCGGTTTCCGGTACAGAAGCCTCTCCTCCACTACACCCTGAACGCGCCCTGCCACTACCGGGTGATCCGGGAGATCATCCGCGATCACGGGATCGATCTGGTGACCGGCGCGCATGTGCTTGCCGGGACGGCCATGGTCCGCGCAGCCCGGAAGTACGGGGTGCCGGTCGTCTTCGATCTCTCGGACTGGTTTCCCGACTCTGCTGCAGCCTACTACCGGAACCGGGGGCTTGTATGGCTGATCCGTAACGGCGTCTATGCAATCACCAGGTACAACCTCGACCACAGCGACCGCATCACAACGGTCTCCCCGGGCCTTGTTACGAAGCTGCGGAGGCTCGGCTACGAGACGACGCTGGTCACAAACGGCGTCGATACCGACTTTTTTAAGCCCATGGACGGGCGGCAGCAGCGGGCCGCCCTCGGTATCGACGCCGATGCGTTCGTGATCGGGTTTGCGGGCGCCGTCGAGCGCTGGTATGCGCTCGACGAACTGATCCGGGCGCTCCCGGCGATCCTTGAGCGCCGCGACGACGCCTGCCTGCTGATCGTCGGGGGGTCGCTCTTCACCGACTATCAGGACGAGCTGAAGCGGCTCGCCGCGCGCCTCGGGGTGGCCGATCGCGTCGTCTTCACCGGGACCGTTGCCTACCGGGCGCTGCCCGCCTACATCGCGCCCATGGATGTCTGCACCATTCCGCTCGCCCCGCCGCAGTGGGTGGACATCGCGCTGCCGAACAAGTTCTTCGAGTATTCGGCCTGCGGGAAGCCCATCCTCTCCACCCCCATACCCGACGTGATCGGGATGGGCGGCGGTCACCTCTTCATCTACCGGGACAGGGACGAGTTCGTCAGGATCACGGGCGAGTTGATGGAGCGATCGCCCCGCTACGACATCAGGATAGAAGAGCATTCCTGGAAGAATAAGGCACGGGAGTTCGAGGCGATATTTACTTCCGTGCTTGCAGAGAAGGGATCCCGGTGAGGCAGGTGCAACGGCCATCTGCCACCTATATATTGGTTCGAATCGAAATACCTCTTGGAAGGAGTAACAGATGGCTCGCCTCGATCTGAACAAATACCAGACACACCTCGTACTCGGGTTGATCATCGCGTTTACGCTCTTTGGCCTCTGGATCCGGGCGCTCCCCGCATCCACGATCGTGACCGATGCCGGCGTGAACCTGCTGGGAAACGACCCCTGGTACCACGTAAGGCAGGTCGAACACCTGCTCGAGAACTTCCCGCGGTATGCGTGGTTCGATCCGATGACCCATTTCCCGGACGGTGAAGTGGTCTACTGGGGGCCGCTCTTCAACTATATCATCGCCGGGCTCTGCATCCTGTTCGGGGCGGGGACGCGGCCGGAGATCATGTATATCTCCTGCTGGGTGCCGGCATTGATGGGCGCTGCAATGGTGCCGATCATGTACCTTATCGGCGCCGCGATCGCCGACCGGAAGACCGGGGTGCTTGCAGCAGGTTTTATCACCGTGGTCGGGGGCACGTACTTCTACCGCTCGATCTTCGGGTTTGTCGACCACCATATCGGGGAGGTGCTCTTCGGGACGATCTTCGTCCTGGCCTATATCGCCGCCCTTGCCTACAGCAGGAGGCATCCCGTTGACCTGCGGAGCACCGAGACGCTCATGATGCCCGGCGCGCTCGCGCTTCTTGCAGGGTTCGCCTATTTCCTCGGCATCCTCGTCATGCCGACGATGGCGCTGTATGCGCTGATTGTTGCGGTCTTTACGCTGATCCAGTTCCTCTGGGATTTCCACGCCGGCCGATCGAGCGACTACCTGCTCGTGCTGAACGCGGGCGTCTTCGCTGTTGCCATACTCGGCATCTTCGCGCTCGGCATCCCGCATGCAAGCCTCAGTATCGCGCAGTACTCGATCATGCATGTCTATATCTACCTGCTCGCTCTGGCAGGGACGATCGGCCTCTACACGCTGGGAATCGTCCTGAAGGGACGGGCGGCGTACTTCTATCCCGCCTCGGTCGCCGGTATTGCGGTCGTCGGCACGGCTGCCGTCGCTCTGGCCGTGCCTGACTTCTATACCTACCTGGTGGGCAACTTCGTCTCGTTCTTCGGGAGCGAGGCGATCACCCTGACGGTCCAGGAAGCGCAGCCCTGGAGCTATGATCATGCGTGGAGAGCCTTCCACTGGTCCCTCCCCCTGATGGCCGGGGGGTTTGTCGCGCTGGTCTACCGTAGCTGGAGAGAGGAGAGCCCTGCACTTGTATTCGGCCTCGTCTGGTCAGGGGTCATGCTGGTCTCGACGATTGCGAAGGTGCGGTACGAGTACTACCTTGCCGCGAACGTCGCGCTCCTTGCAGCGGTCTTCATCGGATTCGTCCTGAACGCCGGGTGGAAGGACGTCCGGGCGCTCATTTCGGCCCGTACCGCGCCTAAATCCGTTCCCGATGCGCCTCCGGCGGATGCGCGGCAGAAGCCGTCGAAGAAGGAGAGGAAGTCGAAGAAGCAGCAGAAGGCGGTCGGGCGAAAGGGCCCCGACCACCTGCGGGTGGCGGCAGTGGCCGTGGTCGCGGTGCTCGGGGTGCTCTTCGTCGCGTTCTCGCTTACGACGGCGGTCGCCCTCGCATCAAGCCCCGGCCTCGGGGGGATCGACTCGCAGTGGCGGGAGGCGCTGGACTGGTTCGGGGAGAATACGCCGGATCCCGGCATCGATTATTACGGCTTCTACGAGAGGGAGGCGTTTGACTATCCTCCCGGGGCATACGGGGTGATGTCGTGGTGGGACTACGGCCACTGGATCACGTTCGTCTCGCAGCGGATCCCGAACTCGAACCCGTTCCAGCGGGGCGTGGCCGGGCCGACGGGGTCGGCGGCGTACTTCATGTCGCCGACCGAGGAGGCCGCAAACGCGATCCTGGACGACCGGGGCAGCCGGTACGTCATTACCGACTTCCTGATGGCCAATCCCGGCAGCAAGTTCTGGGCGATGGCCACCTGGGCAAACTCCACGGCGGGAACGGCGCCGTACCTGGACAGGTTCCTCACCGCATCCCCGACCGATCCGGGCACCTACAACGCAGTTTCGCTCAACACGCAGGAGTACTACGAGACGATGGTCGCCCGCCTCCACATCTACGACGGGTCCATGGCGGAGCCCGATTCCGTCTGGTATATCGAGTACCGCGATGCTGCAGCGGCCCGCACCTCACTCCCGGTCATCACCCGCGCCCAGCAGATGAACGCATCTGCGGCGGCAGATGCGGCGGCCGCGTATAACAAAAACGCCCCTGCCGGTCAGCATGCGACCATCGTGAGCAACACCGTTTATCAGCCGCTTGAACCGGTACCCGCGTTGCAGCATTACCGGCTCGTCTTCGAGTCGTCCCGGAACGTCCTTTCGGGCTCCGGCCAGGATGCCCCGGATATCAGGTACGTAAAGATCTTCGAATACGTCCCCGGGGCGCGGATATCCGGGGAGGGGATCATAGAGCTCCCCCTGGTCACCAGTACCGGCAGAGAGTTCACCTACCGGCAGGAGAGCGTGAACGGAGAGTTCGTCGTGCCGTATGCCACCTCGGGCGGCCCGGAGAGTGTCACCGCAAAAGGCCCGTACCGTATCGCCGGAACGACTATGGTGTTTGAGGTCAGTGAGGAGGATATCCAGCAGGGGCGCACGATCCGGTGAACGCAGACGAGATACCGGAGAGGCCACGGTCCGGCGGATGAACGCTGATGTATTCGGTGCATAGGCCCTGGATCCGGTTTCCCGCCGGTCATCCCGTTCCAGTGGACCGCGGCGGGCATCGCCTCCCCGCCCGGGGAGGGGGTCTCCCCTCGTGAGGCGATAGCCGGCGGGAAGCCGTGTGGGGGGGGCGGATTGAGTTGAGTGTAGAGGGTCTTTTTATTTCAGAAACCGGGTTGATTGTGAATTAAGGAAACAGGATGAAGTGCTCGGTCATCTACGGTGATATATTCGCGCGGCATGATCTGAGGATCCACAAAGAGTCGAGCAGCCGGCTCAGGAACGTGCTCTCCGGCGTCCCATCGGGCCTCACCTGGAGAAGCCCGGTGCAGGCCTCCATCCGGGACCTGGAGCGGGTGCACCGGCCGGAGCATGTGAGGTGGATCCGGCAGCTCGCGCACGGCACCTATTATCTCGACTCGAACACCTACCTCACCTCCCATTCGTTCGATGTCTCATGCTATGCTGCGGGCTCCGCCATCGCGGCGGTTGAGCGGACGCTTCAGGGAGAACACTGCTTTGCGCTGGTCCGCCCCCCCGGCCACCATGCGGAGCCCGATCGGGCGATGGGCTTCTGCATCTTCAACAATGCCGCGGTTGCAGCGGCACGCGCGCTGGAGTCCGTCGATCGCGTGGCAATCCTGGACTGGGATCTCCACCACGGCAACGGCACGCAGAGCGCCTTTTACGACAGCGATCGAGTGCTCTACTGCTCGGTCCATGAATCCAACAGCTTTCCGGGCACCGGCTGGATCGATGAGATCGGCAGCAGGGAAGGGCGGGGATACACGCTGAATGCGCCCCTCCACCCCGGGGCGACGATTGCCGACTACCTGCTCGTGTTTGAGGAGGTCTTCGTTCCCGCGATCAGGCGCTTTGAGCCTGACGTCCTGATCATCTCGGCCGGGCAGGATTCGCTCTCCGATGATCCGACCGGCAGCATGAATCTTTCGCCCGCCGACTTTCAGGTGCTTGCCGGCATCATGGTCGATGCCACCGATCTCCCCCTCGCATTGATACTGGAGGGCGGATACGGCCCCTCGCACGGGCAGGCGATCTCGCATATCTTTTCGGCACTGCAGGGCGGGCGGATCTCGCCGGAGGCGCCTCCGGCACGCCGGAGTACGCTGGAGATCGTCGCCTTTCTAAAAAACGTATGTTTTTATTGAGATTCTTTCAGGCGTTCCGCCGCCGTCCTTTGTCCATATAGGACGTCTCAAATCCCGGCACGATGACGCGCACGACGGGCACCGGCGTGCGGGAGAGATCGCAGACGCAGGCCCTGTCGGCATGCTCCGCGATCTCCTCAAGCGCCAGCCTGATGTCACCGTCGATGTACGCGGTACTGAGATCATCGAGGCCGGAGAGATCGATTGCGCTGTCTGCGGGAGCAAACCACATGCGGTTGATCCGCTTCAGCCGATCGTATCCCGCTTTCCGCATGATCATCTCGCGCTGCGGGTCCGGCCTCCCGCCGTGCAGGTAACTCGCCCTGCTCTGTGCGACCTCGGTCAGGGCGCGGAGGGCTGCAATCTCGGGGTTCGCGTGCGATCCGGATCCGATGACGAGCATCGCCGGATCCCGGGTCACCGTGTCGTCCGCCGCTGCGGCAACAGTCGGAATCCGTGTCTTTCCATCGAGCAGCCAGAGGTGAATCGAGATGCCGTTCTCCTCGAACCGGTCAAGCACCTGGCGTGCGGCGCAGTCGTGGGTGATCTCCAGCCGCTGCCCGAGCGAGCGTCTCTCCTCTGCCATGCTGAGCGCATCCCGCTCGATCACCTCGAGCAGCCCGTGCAGGATTGCCTCCTCCAGCACATTGCCTGCCGCCAGTCCGTTCGTGTCGCTGCGGAAGAGCGGCATGGCCATCCCGAGGCTGTCATAGGGGTGGAAGACGGCGTTGCTCGGCACGTAGACCTCTTCATCGTTCAAGATGTCCCATCCCGGAGTCCAGTGGAGCTTCTCGCCCTGCTCCATCGGCCGGGAGGGGAGGAGGTCGTCCGGGTGCACCGCGCGCGCGATGCCGATCTCCTCGATCGTGGCGTATTCCATGTGATCGCCGTGGTACTCCCCGGAATATCGTTCGAGTGCCTCCATCATCGCCGAGACCTCGGCGTGGATCGGCTCTTTCCCTTTGCCGGCGTGCACCCTCACCGCACCCCGGGCAGCGTTCGGGCGGATGGCGCTGTATACCGGGATTCCGAGGCGGTCGAGGCGGGTGATCTCGATGACTTCGGTCACTCCTGCCCGGTTCATGAGGGGGCGGATCTCGGCATGCGTCTCTTCCGGGGATCTGGAGCGGTGAGTGCCGTCAAAGTAGCGTTTCCTGACCTCGCGAATCGTGCACTTCATCACGTACGATCTCGTGGGTGAAGGTTTAATAGTTTAGCAGGATCACGATCACCCATGGACGCATCTGACGTGGCAACCGGCGCCCTCGTCCGCTACCCCCGTACCGGGACAACCGGGAAGGTGCTCCGGGTAACGGAGATCGACGGCTGCCTGTTTGCAGAGCTCGACAGCACCCATCTCCTCTACCGGGTGGATATGCTTGTCGAGGCCGGCAGTGCTGACGAGAAGAGGGCGGAAGAGCGGATCGATCTTTTGGAGTATGCCGAAAAGGAAGAGGAGGTCACAAAGACCCTGGAAGAGGCCTGGATGACCACCGACCAGAGCTGTGAAGGCGGCGGCTAGGCCTCTATCGGGATGGTCGTCAGCTTGACGGCCTCCACTCCTTTCTGGGACATCAACCTCTCTGCAATGCTCTTGAGCTGTGCGGCATCACCGCGAACCAGGATGATCTCAAGGCACTTGATCGTGGTCACGTGGGAGTGAAGGGACGCCTGGATAATGCCGGCGTATTCATGCTGAATCTCGGTGAGCGTCTGCAGCAGCCCGCGCTGATCATGGTCGTAGACCATCGTGATCACGCCCTGCCGCTCACCCCTGACATCTGACATCCACTGGTAGTGCGTGATGTAACTCCTGATTGCATCCCGGATTCCCTCTGATCTGGACGAGTATCCTCTCATATTCAGGATCTCGTCGAATTTCTCGAGAAGGGGCCTTGGGAGCGAGATCCCGATCCGTGAGAGCTCGGCATCGGTTGTCATACATTGATCACCAAAGTTGTATTCTAATAGAAATGTTTGAATTTGTATATATATAGGTGCATGCTTTTTCATACGAAATATGCCGCCGACCGCATCGAAACCTGCGGGACCGGATCAGCGATCGTCACTATCCGGTGAGAAAAAAGTAAACGTCATCACCACTGATTATGTATAAGTAGCTTCATGGTACATTGGATAAGGAGGTTCGAGAATTTTTGCGTGATGTATTCATACCCAGTGCGAACATCGGGCTTGTCGGGCATGTCGATCACGGTAAGACGACGCTCGTCAGCAAAATGACAGGCACCTGGACCGACCGGCATAGCGAGGAGATCAAGCGGGGGATCTCCATACGGCTCGGATACGCCGACGCGACGTTTTATATCTGCGAAGGGTGCGAGGGCTCCGACGCCTACGTGAACAGTCCCGAATGCCCTGCATGCGGTACGAAGGCACGGGCGTTTCGGACCGTCTCGTTTGTCGATGCACCGGGCCACGAGACCCTGATGGCGACCATGCTCAGCGGTTCGGCGCTCATGGACGGTGCAATGCTCGTCATTGCCGCTAACGAAGCCTGTCCGCAGCCGCAGACCAAAGAGCACCTGATGGCGCTCGAGCTCGTGGGGATACGAAATATCGTGATCGTCCAGAATAAGATCGACGTGGTCTCGCAGGCGGAGGCGCTCGAGCACTATAAACAGATCAAGCGGTTTGTCAGGGGCACCATCGCAGAGCATGCCCCGATTGTCCCGGTCTCTGCGCAGAGAGGGATCAACCTCGGCGCTCTCATCCAGGCGCTGGACGAACACATCCCGGAACCAGAGCGGAATCCGGATGTGGATCCGATGATGCTCATCGCACGCTCGTTCGATATCAATAAGCCGGGATGCAGCTGGCGGGACGTGAAGGGTGGCGTGATCGGGGGATCCCTTGTGCGGGGGCATCTCCGGGAAGGCGATGACATCGAGATCCGTCCGGGAAGGCAGATCCAGGTCGAGAACCGGGTGAAGTGGGACCCGATCACGACGAAGATCACGTCGATCAACACCGGCTCCACCCGGGTAGCGGAGGCGACTCCCGGGGGCTTGCTCGGCGTGGGAACCAAGCTCGATCCAGCCCTGACGAAGAGTGATGCACTTGCCGGGCAGGTGGCCGGGCATGCCGGGAAGCTCCCGCCGGTCTGGGACCGGATGAAGTTCGACGTCACGCTCATGGAGCGTGTCGTCGGCGCAGACAGCGAACAGGCCATCGAACCGCTCAAGCATAAGGAACCTCTCATGCTCTCGGTCGGCACTGCCGTCACGGTGGGTGTGATCGTGAATGCCAGGAAGAACCAGGTTGAGGTGTTACTGAAGAGGCCGGTATGTGCGGAAGTGGGCGCGCGGATCGCCATCAGCCGGCAGCTGGGCGGACGATGGCGGCTGATCGGGATGGGAACCCTCACAGAGTGAAGGTGCTGCTGGATGCCAACGCCTTCATGATGCCGGTCCAGTTCGGGATCGATATCTATGAGGAGCTGCGGATCCTGCTCGGCGACTTTGTGCCCGTGACGCTTCCGGGCGTGATCCGGGAGCTGGAGCGGATATCCGCCGGGCACGGGAAGGATGCCGCTGCGGCCCGGGTCGGCCTGGCGCTGGCGGAGCGGGCCCTGATCGTCCCGGAGACGGGCGAGCTCCCGCACGTCGACGATCGGGTGATCCGGTATGCGGAGCAGGAAGGCTGCATCGTCGTCACCAACGACAGGCGGCTCAAAGAATCCCTCCTCGGGCGGGGGATAGGCGTTGTAACGATGAGAAAACAGAAGAAACTTGAGCTGATCAGGGGATAAGATGGTTATATGTATTATAAGATGACGCTTGAGGATAAGGTGAGGGTGCCGCCGCACCGTCTTGGCGAAGACCTGAGAAGGGTCATTCTGAACGTGCTGCAGGAACAGCTCGAAGGGAGCATCGACAAGGAGATCGGGATCTTCATTGCGGTCACGAACGTGCTGGATATCGGAGAAGGGGAGCTGATCCCGGGCGACGGTGCGATCTACTATGATGTCAGGTTCGAGGCGCTCGTGCTCCGGCTCTCGCTGCAGGAGATCATCGAGGGTGAGGTCGTGGAGACGACCAGTTTCGGGGCGTTCGTCAGCCTGGGCCCCATCGATGCGATGCTCCACGTCAGCCAGATATCCGATGACTATATCAACTACGACGAGAAGAACGGGCGGCTCATCTGTCAGGAATCGAAGCGCTTCATCGGTGTGGGCGACGGCATCAGGGCACGTGTCGTTGCGCTGTCGCTGAACGAGCGCGAGCCGCGTGAGAGCAAGATTGGCCTCACCATGCGTCAGGCGGGGCTCGGCACCGAGCGCTGGCTGGAGGAGGAGTTCGAGAAGGAGAGAGGTGCGGCACATGGCGGCGCGTAGAAAAGCCACGCGGGTCTGCCGGGAATGCCACCGGGTTGTCGAAGGGGAGTCCTGCGTTGTCTGTTCGACCGCCAACCTGAGTGAGGACTGGGCAGGCTACCTGGTGATCATCGATCCGGAGCACTCCGAGATCGCAAAGAAGATGAACATCACCATGGCCGGCAAATACGCTCTGAAGGTCCGCTGATGTTCAGGCTTCCAAAGAAGCACAGGGACTGCTTCAGGAGGCCGTTTGGCGATCTCTATCCCGGCATCGGCGACCTTCTTCCGGCAATCGCCGGGCGCGTGGTCTATACGGTGGGGGATGTCGTCACGCACAATCTCTTCAAGGCCGGCGTCGTCCCCAGCGTGGCGATCATCGACGGCTATACCATGCGGGCGCCCTGCGATCGCACCCCGCTGCTCCGCATGAGGCGGCTTTTCGCCCGTAATCCCCCCGGCACGCTCACCCGGGAGTTGATCGAGGCGATTGCCGATGCGGTGACGGATCCGCCTGCGGTGATCTTTGTCGACGGCGAGGAGGATCTTGCAGTCATCCCGCTCGTTCTGGCCGCGCCCATGGGAGCGGCAATCCTCTACGGCCAGCCTGAAGAGGGCGTCGTCCTCAGGCTCGTTGATGACGAGGCGAAGAGGGTGGCGGCATCGTTTCTGGACCTGTTCGTCGAAGCATGATACATTCGCCGCAATTACCCCGGGCACCACATTTTAAATAACCCGGTCAACAATAGTTGAGGGATATCGATGGAATTTGAGTTTGTACGCGATGAGAGAAATGAGCTGTTAAAACGGAGAGAGATCACGTTTATCCTCACGTTTGAAGGTGCAACGCCGTCTCGAGGAAGCATTCTCGGGAAACTGTGCGCACTCCTCGATCTGGACGAGCGTCATGCCGTGCTGGACTCCTTAAAGACCAGTTTTGGAAAGATGGAGCTGACCGGCAACGTGCGCGTCTACGACGACGAAGAGAGCAGGGCGAGGACGGAGCTCAAATACCTGCTCGATCGCGGCGTACCGACCGAGAAGAGTGAGGCGTGAGCATGGCCCGGAGAGGTACCTGCTATACGATACAGGGCGATAAGGCTGTTCTGAACAAAAGACACTGCCCCCGCTGCGGTCCCGGCGTCCTGATGGCCGAGCACCCGGATCGCATTGCCTGCGGCAGGTGCGGTTATACCGAATTTCAAAAATAAGCCTCTTTCTGCATATGGAGAGGCGATGACCCCGGGTGGAGGTCATCAGCCCTTGCTGTGCCATGAGCGACAACCGTTGTATACCAGAGGATGAGTCCGGGCTGGTGCTCGGGATCGAGGGCACCGCATGGAATATCAGTGCCGCCGTCTTCGGGGAGGATCTGGTCTCTCTCTATTCGTCTCCGTATATGCCGCCATCGGGCGGCATTCATCCGCGGGAGGCGGCGCAGCACCATGCCTCGGTCATGAAGGAGGTGATTGCCCGCGCCCTCCCCGAACCCGGCAGGATCAGCGGCGTCGCCTTCTCGCAGGGCCCGGGGCTCGGCCCCTGCCTCCGGACGGCGGCGACCGCTGCGCGGGCGCTCTCGATCGGGCTCGGGGTGCCGCTCATCGGCGTCAACCACTGCGTGGCGCACGTGGAGATAGGGCGATGGGCGACCGGCTGCAGGGACCCTATCGTGCTCTACGTGAGCGGGGCCAATACGCAGGTGCTCGGGTTTTTATCCGGGAGGTACCGGATCTTCGGCGAGACGCTGGATATCGGGCTCGGAAACGGACTGGACAAGTTCGCGCGGAGCCACAACCTCCCGCATCCGGGCGGGCCTGCCATCGAGCGCCTGGCCCGGGAGGGGAGCTATATCGAACTTCCCTATACGGTGAAGGGGATGGATCTCGCCTTCTCCGGCCTGGTCAGCGCCGCACAGGAGAGCCGCGCCCCTCTCGAGGATGTCTGCTGCGGCCTTCAGGAGACGGCGTTTGCCATGTGTGTCGAGGTGACAGAGCGGGCGCTCGCCCATGCCGGCAAGGAGGAGGTCCTGCTCGTCGGCGGCGTCGGCGCGAACGGGCGGCTCCAGGAGATGCTTGGCATGATGTGCGAGGATCGCGGCGCATCCTTCCATGTCCCGGAACCGGTCTATCTCGGCGATAACGGGGCGATGATCGCCTATACCGGGAAGGTGATGCTCGAGCACGGGGTGACGCTGCCGGTCGAGGAGTCGTTTGTGCGGCCGGGGTACCGGGCGGACGAGGTGGAGGTCACCTGGGTGCCCGAACCCCCCGACCGCACCCCTGCACAGGCAGCGACCGGCAGGGCACGCGGGGCCGAGGCGGTCGTCGATCTTACGGGAGAGGTGGCCGCAAAGCGGCGGTGCAGGAAACGCTACCGGAACCCGGCGCTGGACCGGAGGCTTATTGCCGAGCGCACCCGGGCGGAAGCCCGCCTGATCGCGATGGCCCGCCGCGCAGGCGTCCCGACGCCGATCATCCGTGATATCCTGCCCGATACGATCGTGATGGAGCAGGTGCAGGGCGTGCTCCTGAAGCATGCGATGCACCCGGAGCATGTGCGGCTTGCGGGGGAAGCGGTCGGGAGACTGCATCGTGCCGGGATCATCCATGGCGATCTGACCACGAGCAACATGATCATGCGCGATCAGAAGTGCGTGCTGATCGACTTCGGGCTGGCTCACGTCTCGCAGGAGCTCGAAGCCCGGGGTGTCGATCTGCACGTCTTCTTCCAGACGCTCGAGAGCACGACCGATCAGTATGCCCTGCTGAAGGAGGCGTTTGTGGAGGGGTACGCCGGGGTGTTTCCGGGTGCAGCCGAGGTGCTTGCCCGCGAGCGCGAGGTGGAGCTGCGGGGGAGGTACCTGTGAGGCTGGCGGTCGTGACGAGCAACCCCCACAAGGCGGAGGAGGTGGCAGCCTATTTTGAGGGGCTGCTCGCCGTTGATTTCGTGCCGCTCGAGTGCCCCGAGCACAGGGATTCGGACATCGGCAGGATCGCCCGCGAGAAGGCCAGATATGCCTACGAGGCGCTGCAGCGGCCGCTGGTCGTGGACGACACGGCGTTCTTCGTCGATGCGCTCCGGGGATTTCCCGGCCCGTTTGCCGCATACGTCCTTGAGACCATCGGGATGGAGGGCATCCTGAAGCTGATGGAGGGGGTGCCGGACCGGAGCGCCCGGTTCGAGACGGCGATCGCGTTTGCCCGGGAGGGGGAGATCAGGGTCTTCCGCGGTGTCCTTTCAGGCAGCATCGTTTCGCCGAGAGGCGGCGGAGGGTTTGGCTACGACCCCATCTTCGAGTGGGAGGGCCGGACGCTTGCCGAGCTCCCGCTTGCCGAGAAGAGCAGGATCTCGCACCGCGCCCGGGCACTTGCGGCGTTTCGCGAATGGATGGAGAAGGAGCTCGCCGGTGAGGCGGGCGGGCAGAACGGTTAAGAGGCCGGAGAGCTTATCTAATAGAGCTGAAGTGGTGTTTTCACATGGCAAGGTTCGCTGAAGCAGAGGCACGATTACTCAATGTAAAGATATGCATGAAATGCAATGCACGAAATGCGGTGCGTGCGACGCGCTGCCGCAAGTGCGGATACGAGAAGCTCCGCTCCAAGTCGAGGGAGAGAAAAGGATAACCTGATCTTTTTTCTATCGTCTTTTTTTCTGCGTTTGCCTATCGGCCGCCCGGATAGGACTCCGGGTGGATCGGCGGTCGGGCATAGGAGACGCTTGCTTCGACTGTGGGCTCCGCTGATCCGGCAGGGGGCCGCCCCGGGGGCATGCATACCGCCTGCAGGTGCGGCCGGCATATCAGGTGGTTTCCGGGAGAGCGCGGCGGTATCCCGGATCCGGCAATATCCCTGATGCACTGCCCGATCCGGCGCGCTTCGGAAGACGGTTTCCCGCCCCCGGAGATTGTCCATGCGGTCCACTGTTCCGGGAGAGCCAGGAGATATCGAATCCGTGATGCGCAGAAAACTCAAGGATTTTCCCAGAAACCAGGTCAGTTTCAGAAATGGGAGACTCCCGGTACTTGTTCAATCTGTTCCCGTACACGGCTTCCCACTGGCTATCCTCACAGGGGGAGGGGTTTTTGGGGAGGGGGAGACCCTATATGCGCTAACTTTAGAGACGATGAATCACGAGAATTTCGCTTAATTCAAGAAATTGCGGCCATAAGGGTCTCCAATGAGCTGCAAGACTCTTA
>JAHKLN010000109.1 GCA_020854755.1 Methanomicrobiaceae archaeon
CAGGCGAGGGTGCGCTCAGTATCGACTACCGTATTATCCTCCCGGGTGGCGAGATCCGATACATCCACAGTGAGGCGATGCTGGTCAGGGATGATACCGGTCGGCCCTGCCAGGTCTTTGGCACTGACCAGGATATAACGGAGCGGAAGCGTGCAGAAGATGCCCTTCGGGAAAGCGAGGAACGGTTTGCAGCGTTCATGGACAACAGCCCCGCAGGCGCCTGGATGAAGGATGAACAGGGGCGCCACGTATACCTGAACAAAATCCTGGCGAATCATTTCAATGCTCGACTCGAGGACTGGCGCGGTAAAACGGACTTTGAACTATGGCCCCGGTCCATTGCCGAGCGGTTCTGGAAGAATGACCTGATCGTCCTCAAGGAAGGCCGGGTCATCGAGGTTGTGGAGGAGACACCCAACCCGGAAGGAGGCTCTACCTACTGGTGGAACTTCAAGTTCCCCTTCCAGGACGCGTCCGGCAAAAAGTATGTGGGAGGTATGGGCATTGACATCACCGGCTGGAAGCGGGCCGAAGCGGCTTTGCAGGAGAGCGAGGAGAAGTACCGGAACCTCGTAGAACTCGCGCCGGAGCCGATCGCGGTCCACCGCCAGGGCAAAGTCGTCTATGTCAATCCCCCCTGCGTCGCGCTCTTCGGAGCCGAGAGACAGGAGGATCTCCTCGGTAAACCGACCCTCCAGTTCGTCCATCCGGACGACCACGAAGCAGTCAGGGGACGTATCCGCCGGATGATGGAAACGGGTACGACCGTGCCCCTGCTCGCAGAGAAGTTCGTGAAACTCGACGGTCAGGCTATCGATGTCGAGGTTGTTGCCACCCCGATCATGTACGAGAACCTGCCTTCAGTGATGGTCCTCTTCCGGGATATCACCGAACGCAAACGAGCGGAAGTGAGCCTGAAAGAGAGCGAGGAGAAGTTCCGATCAATCCTGGACAGGTCTCTGGACGCCCTGTACCGGCGAAACCTGATGACAGGCCGAAGCGATTATTATAGTGCTGCTATTGAGCAGATCACGGGCTTTACTGTGCAGGAAACGTTAGCCATGACCGTAGATGAAATTCTTGAGCGCGTGCATCCCGATGATCGTCCGCGGGTCCTGGCTGAAAAGGTAAACGCTACACCCACGGCTACAGGAGGCACAGCCGATTATCGCTTCCTCTGCAAGGATGGCACGTACAGGTGGATTTCCGACCGGTTCAGAATCATCTATGATGCAAAAGGCAAACCTCTCTTTCGAGAAGGCATCGTTCGCGATATCACCGAGCAAAAGCAGTCGGAAGAGGCGCTTCGAGAGAGTGAGGAGCGGTATCGCGCTCTGGCAACGGCCAGTTCTGAGGTGTTATATCGGATGAGCCCCGACTGGAGCGAGATGCGTCAGCTTACAAGCCAGGGATTCCTCTCAAATACGGAACAATCAAACCCCACCTGGATTCAGGACTACATTCCCCGGAAAGATCAGCCGCATGTGATTGCCGCCATCAATGAGGCCATCCGGACAAAGAGCGTGTTCGAACTGGAGCACCGGGTGCGGCAGGCAGACGGGAGCATCGGATGGACATACTCGCGTGCAATTCCGATGCTTGATGCAAATGGCAAAATCGTGGAATGGTTTGGTGCCGCCAGTGATATCACCGAGCGCAAGCGGGCTGAGGCGAAACTCCGTGCTGCCGTTGAAAAAGAGCATTTGAGAGCCACCGAATTGGATGCGACTCTTGCATCGATCGCATCGGGCGTCATCATCTACGATAGCACCGGGGCTATTGTTCGGGTGAACGAAGCGGTGCGGAACATGATCGACAGAACGTCGACATCTCTTGATCCTATCCATTTCGATGAACGTCAGGCGGTTTTTGGAGTCAAGCGGCCGGATGGAATGCCGCTGCCTCTGGAGGCGACCCCCTACTACCGGGCGTTGCGCGGAGAGACTGTGCAGGGAGAAGAGGTGATGGTTACCCGCCTGGACCGAGAACCGCTCTGGGTGGATACGTCAGCAGCTCCTATCCGCGACGGCAGCGGTGCTATCGTCGGGGCCATTGCCATCCTCACGGACATCACCGAGCGCAAGCGGGTTGAGGAAGCGCTTCAGCGATACGCCGAGCATCTGGGCCGGCTCCACCGCGATCTGGAGATCTCGAACCGGGAGGCGAACCTGTACCTGGACATCCTCACTCACGATATCGGCAACACCGAGAACGTCTCCAAACTCTATGCCGACCTGCTCATTGAGTCCCTGACGGGAGAGTCGGTCGATTACGTGAAGAAACTGCAGCGCAGTATCCAGAAGAGCATCGAGATCCTGGGCACCGTCTCAACCATCCGCCGGATCCATCGGATAACGACCGGGCTCAAACCGACAGACCTTGATGCAGCAGTCCGGGGAGCAATGGAAGGCTATCCCGACAGCATCTTCTTCTATAACGGCACGCATCACCAGGTCGAGGCCGATGACCTTCTCTCCGTAGTCTTCAACAACCTGATCGGCAACGCCGTTAAGTTCGGCGGTCCCGACGTCGAGATTGCCGTCCGGGCGGAACTGGATGACGGGGTCGTCCGGGTATCGGTCGAGGATACCGGTCCGGGTGTCCCGGACAAAGATAAGCAGGAGATCTTCCAGCTGTACGAAATGAAAAAGCGAGGTGTCGGCAAGGGACTCGGCCTCTACCTGGTGCAGATCCTCGTGAAACGATACGGCGGCAGGATCTGGGTCGAGGACCGGGTGCCGGGCCGCCCGGAAAAAGGCGCGGCGTTCAAATTCACACTGAAACCTGCCCCGTAAACCCGCCGAGCGGCTAACACCAGCGGTTGATACCGGCAGTGAGATCCGCCCGCCGAAAACACCAGAGGGATTCTAACGTGACCGCCGGCTCAAGCCCCTCTGCACCTTCCGCACCGCTTCGATCTCCGGTATATCCATCCCGCCGAGCAGCGCGACTATCTCCTGCACGTAGGGCTCCTGCCGGGTCATGCTCGGCGAAGCGCGAGGGTCGCTCCGCTGCCCCTTCCGGCCCATCTCCGCATGCCCGGTGGCGATGTAGTGCAGGAAGTCCTCCTTTGAAAGCCCCCATCGGCAGTTGACCTGCAGGCGGACGAAATCCGGGTTCTTCGGGTGAGGAAAGAGCACGGCACGCGTCCCGGGGAGCGGGAGCGGATTCCCGCCGTTCGATCGGGCCAGATCGAGCACCCGCTGCCAGAGCCGGTCGCAGGCGAGGGCCGCCTGCGGGCAGGATCTGCAGTGGCGGTTCGAGGGCGGGGTGCCGTCGCCGACGTAGTGGCGGCAGAAGGAGGTGTCCATGGGTGGATATTTGGCGGAGGGGTTGATGAAGGGAGGGGTTCAGCGTCCGGGGGGCGTTGTGCAAAGGGGGCGGGGCGGTTCACCCGCCTATCAGGGTGGCGAGTTCTGCTCCTCCTACGGACATGGATGAGGTTCGAAGGCTGTTGTCTCAGCTCGCAAGCCAGCTTCCGGGCTTTCAGCAGCATGATGTAATGCCAGGGATACCCCTTCCCCTGGCACTGCATCGTCCTGCTGAACCAGCGGTTCGCCTCCTCGATGACTTTGCGCGCCGGGGGGGGGCGGAACAGGACGACGCCAGCCCACCGCTCTGCATTGAGGCCCATATATATCGGAACCATTACGAACCGGCTGCGGTCTGCATGATCAGGAATTACCGCGCCGTCTGATCTCCGGGGATCAGATCCGCGAGACGGATCCAGCGATGCCGGAGTAGCTCCCGGAGCACTGCCAGGATTTCTGCAACCCCCACGCGGATGCCCATCCGTGCCGCGTTCTGCTGAATTGCTCGCCATTCCGAAAGGGAGAACCATCTGCCGGTCATCGCCTTTTCGAGAATCCCTCGCTCTTTTGCCATCCGGGAGAATTCGCGGACCACCGCCTCGGAGTATGCCCGGGCATCCCTCTCGTGCGCCAGGTAGAGCGCGGCACACTGCAGAGCGTGCGTGATGCCCTCGCCGGAGATCGGCGAGACCGTGCCGATCGACTCCCCCACGCCCCAGACCGGGCAGCCAGATGGGGAATCGGGTGCGACATGGGGACGGGCGCCGAGCGGACCGGTCAGGCGGATGGTGGATTCGCAGCCGCATATCTGCTCAGTCCGGCAGCCGGCCATCCGGTCGTTGCCATCCAGGAATCCCGCGGATTCCAGCATCTGGTGGAGATCCCCGCACTGCTTCGGGAAACCGCCGGCACCCAGATGGAACCTGTGATTGCCCAGGGGGAAGAGCCAGCAGTATCCAACCTTCCAGTACCGCAGCTGGATGGTATCATCCGGGAAGTCGGATGAGTATATGCGCATCTGGATGGTGTCGCACAGGACATCCCGCTCCATGGTCGGGGGCAGGTATGCGCGTGCAGCGCCGGTGCAGTCCAGCACCCGATCGTACCAGCCTGCCGGAATCGGGGTGGAGCGGATCGGGGCACCATCCAGGAGCTCGCGGATCAGGCGGGGTTTGTCCAGGAGATAAATTTCCGCCGGGACTGTTTGTCCACCAAAGTCGACCCGTGTGATTCGGTTCGCGATGTAGGCCGCGGGGTCTGCCCGAGCGCCCTGCATCCACCGGAAGAAGTCTGCACTCACTCCCCAGGCGCAGGAATGAATGCCGCAGGCGGTCCTGCGATGGGGCAGATCGTAGATGTCCACGGTGCGCCCGAGGTCGGTCAGTGCCCGGTAGAGCAAGGATCCTGCAACCCCCGCGCCAGCGATGGCGATACGCTTCGGGACATCCTGCATTATCGATCTCCTTACATATCAGCGCACGGCACACCAGACCGGCAGTTCACGGCCACTTCAGAACATCCGCATACCGGCCTGTGCCATGCTCTAAAATGGCATTTCAACATACGGTCCGGGCAGCGGGCTCCCGCTCTGATCCGGTTCGGGAGGTGCGGCCTCTAATCCCTCCGATCGCTGTCGTTTGCATGCTGTATGCCGATACACCTGTTGCTGCCTGCTGGATCAGATATATGTCTTAATCAAAGTTTTGATCTGGCATCGTACCCTTCCGACCCTGCGCTCCACACAATGAGCCGGCTGTTCCAGACGTACGCCTGATCAGCAAACCGTTCACCGTCACCAGCGCCATACTCACTGCCATCGTAAAGGCTGGAACTTCCGGTCAGAGGAGGGGACCGGTGAACAGGAACAAAACGCCCGCCGCGATGGGAAATGCATGATGTTAACGCCTGCGGCATACCGGAGATCCCCGATCATATTCCGCCGTGCGGCCGAACCGATCGCGATTCCGGGAATGCATCACCCTGATTGGCATCATGCGGCTTGGGCACTGGAAAGAGATGCGATCGCTGCCCGGGGCCTCTCGTGCGCTTGAAGAGCTGATCCGGGCGATGTTCAATGAGGTCCACCGCCTGCAGAACGGCTCGACCGAAGATGCGGCGGGAGAGATGCTGAGTGCGGGGGATCGCGTCCGGGGGAGCAGGTGCCGGTCTATGAGGTGGAGGCGGACAGAGCGTCCACCGTGAACGAGGCGATGCTGACCGGCGAACCGGCATGCCCGTGCCCGAGAACCCGGCGGTCTGCCAACGCCCGGTAGCTTCGGCGCATCGGGATGGCCCGGCGGCAGGTGTGGTCCGGGCGGATCTCAGGCAGGTATCTTATTACTGCGATGAGAAATACCTGATAATGACCATGCCGATACACCAACCGCCAGATGTTTCCGGAGGGGGCGGTCGCCATCGCCTGTAAGTGCTGTCAGTGCGGCAGCTGCTGCAGCCACATGCGGGACGTCCACGCGACTATCGAAGAGTGTGGCAACTACACCTTCATCGTGCACAACGCCTATACCGGGGATGTGAAGGAAGTGCGGGTCGACCCGGACAAGATCGCCCTCTTTGAGGATGCGAGCAGTATCGATGGACTGCCGGACGCATGCCCCTTTCTGAGATTTGATGGAAAGACAGGAAAGGCATGGTGCACGGTCCACCTGACACGCCCCTACCTCTGCCGCGAATACTGCTGCTGGCGGCTGCTCATCCTTGATGCACGGGGGAAGCGGGCGGGACGCGTGATGTACCAGACGACGTTCATCCCTGACAGCGACGAACTCGGCCGGCTCTGGGAGCGGATGCAGCCGACGTTGAACGGGCTCTCCGGCACGGAGTGGGATGACGCTGTCATCAGCATGCTCACGGCAGCCGGATACCGTATTCGCCGGTAGTCGCCGGGAGACACCGAAAAGAGGGGGAAACACCCCTGCTCTTCCCCGGGCCGGGGGATATGATCGCCCGCCCTCCTTCTATCAGAGAACCGGAGATTGCAGTGCTCAATCCAGATGAAACCGCCCTTCTCCTCCCGGCCGGCCTTGATGAGCGTGAAGGCTGCGAGATCGACGAGAAACCGGAACGGCTCAAAAAGGTCGCAGGCGAGGCTGTACTTCCCGGGCAGCAGATCGTGCAGGGAGTCCCGCACCAGTAGGCGCTGATGGTGGAAGAACACAAATGCATGCACATACACAGGCATGGAAACCAGGACGATCAGCATCAGCGATGATGCATACGAGAGGCTCTCACGGCTGAAGGGCTCATCAAACATGAGATTCTCCGAAGTGATCCTGAAGTATACTCCTCCAAAGAAGAGACTATCAGATATATTGAGAGAATTTGGGCCAAACCCCGCACTGGCAGACTCAGTCGCAGACGCCTCGCGCGAGATGAGAAGGAGCTCGATGCGAGAGGCTACCTTCGATGCCGACGCCTGACGCATCCCTCCCGGCGACTCTTCTGCCTCCCAAAACATTTGATTATAACACGACGAAACGTGGTATTTGCGCGGGGTTATAGCCCAACAGATTTGTCGCTCGAGTTCTGGATCTTCTGGCGCTCATAATCCCCCAGTGGAGCGGCAAACCCTTTGAGTCCGGGATACGGCGGGAGATACACTTCGCAACGGCAAATAATTACCCTGGAACATGAGGTATTGTTCCGATAGGCAGCGGTCGGCACGGAGGGCAAATCCACCGTTCACATCTGATTCCCCAGACCGCATCACCCGCAAACAGGTGATTCTCCAAGAATACTACAGCTTATCAACTTTGCATCTCACCGCGTTTGTCTCTACTTGGTCTATCTGGCGGGCAACACGACTATCGCCCGTATATCCCGTTTGAGCGGCGAGGCGCCATGCACTCATCGATCTTGGTCCTTCAGCTATCCCCGGGGGCCTTGCGCAGAAGAATGATCGGGTACCCGGCATCACTCAGTGAGCGTCATCTCCCCGGCAGCAAGTGGATGCAGACAGAGTGTGTCCCTATGCGCCTCTTCCATAATTCTGTCGATCTTCCGCGAGATCTCTGCAGTGAAGTATGCTTCGCCGCACCGGTCACAGATGTATGCCGGGACATCCCGGATGACGATGACTTTGTCATGAACCCCCCCATGAATTCAGTCGTTCCTTCGTGAAGGGCACCCTTACAGAGGCTGCATTTTTCAGGAATCATTTGTATCTATCCGTGTGCGGACGTTTGTCCATTTCTCTTCCGAAGGTGCGTATGTGGTGATGAGCCTGACGTGATCATCGCAGATTGCCACTGCATGATATGCCTTCTCCCCGATAAAGCCCAGTATCAACAGGGAGGGACAGGGTTCGTCGTCGTGATACTCCTCGATAACTTCTCCGTCCGTGATAATCCCGATAATATCGTCGGTTCGGATGTTCCTCTCAAACATCCGTATACGGGCGTGCCTGGAGATAAGGACAGCGTCCTTAAGCACCAGTTCCGCCATCCGGTCTCTGTCTGCTCGCATAACCGCATACATGTGTATTTCTGCCCGGCAGAAGTAGTCATCGGTTCGGGGTTCGATCGTTGTTTGCCCGACGGTGCAGGAATGGATGATGTGCGGATAGCTCCCGGTAAACAGAGTTCTCCTGCCTGCCCCGGACCCCGTACTTTTTGATAGCATCCGCCCCTCATTGCCAGCCCGTAGGGGAGGAGGAGATGAAAGGCCTTGCAATGCTACGGATTGGGGAGATTGGATGGATCGAGAAAGACCGGCCCGTCTGCGGTCCGAGGGACGCCATTCTCAGGCCGCTGGAGCTGGCGCCGTGCACCTCCGATATCCACACCGTATGGGAAGGGGCAATCGGTGAGCGGCATAATCTCATCCTGGGGCACGAAGCGCTCGGAATCGTGGACGAGGTGGGAAGCGAAGTCAGGGATTTTAACCCGGCGACCGTGTCATCGTGCCGGCCATCACGCCTGACTGGGACTCCGAAGCCGTGCAGCGCGGGTTCCCGTCGCAGACCGGCGGCCCTCTCGGGGGCTGGAAGTTCTCGAACTTCAAAGACGGTGTATTCGCAGAATTCTTCCACGTGAATTCGGCCGACAGCAACCTCGCGCATCTCCCGGATGACATGTCCCTGGAAGCGGGGATCATGCTCCCGGATATGCTCAGCACCGGTTTTGCTGGCGCTGAGAAGGCCCGGATCGATATCGGGGCCACCGTCGCGATCATCGGAATCGGACCGGTGGGGCTTGCGAGCATCGCCGGCGCAACACTCCGGGGGGCCGGACGGATCTTTGCCGTCGGCACGAGGCCCGTCGCCGTGAAGGTGGCCAGAGAGTACGGTGCCACGGATATCATCAACTACAGGGAGGGCGACACTGCCGAGCAGATCATCCGTGCGACCGGCGGGACAGGCGTCGACGCGGTCATCGTCGCCGGCGGCGGTCCCGATATCTTGATGGACGCCGTTCGAATGGCAAAACCCGGGTCGATGATCTCAAACGTGAACTACTTCGGCGAGGGCATGGGTGACGAGGAGATCCTGCCGATCCCTCGCATCGGGTGGGGGTTTGGGATGGCGGACAAGGATATCGCGACCGTCCTCTGCCCGGGCGGAAGGGTGAGGATGGAGCGGCTGGCAGACGTGGTAACCTACGGCCGCATGGACCCGTCGCTGATGGCAACGCATGTCTTTCGGGGTTTTGATAGACTGGAAGAGGCTCTTCTCCTGATGAAGGAGAAGCCCAGAGACTTAATCAAACCGGTCGTGCTTCTGGATTAGGTGATCTCCGATATTTTTTGCGGTTGCGCAGGATGCCTCCGCCCCGTGAACCTTTTCTGCGCATCTTAACCGGGCGGCTCCGGCACATCCGGAGCGGAACCGCTCCGGATATCGTGAAACGGTTCATTCTGGGATTGCTGAATGATCGAACCGCACCGCAGGACCATTGGCGCAGAATCCGAACCACACATGTCCTCAAACGTATCAACAAAGAACCGAAACGAAGATCACGGCCAATCAGGGTATTCCGCACCTTTCCCAGGGAAAGGTGTTCAAAACCTGCTTCAAAGAAGCGGCGTGTTCCCGGATGATACCTCGCTCTTCCGTCACGCGGAGGATCCTGCTGGATATCGGTGAGGAGTGGATCACGGGGGCGGAGGTATTTATCCGGATCAGGTTGATGGGATGTCAGGATACGCGGCAGAAAGTACAGCAGAATGAGTACGCCTCCGAATACTGTGAAATCTACATATATTCTTATGTCGAGATAGACGTAGAGGATTTCTACTCAGGATATCCGAAAAGCTTCCGGGATTATCGAGTGTGATGCCCGGAAGGGAAGGGGATACGAAGGTGGGAAAAATGATCATCGCGGAATTTAGCATCATCCCTATTGGGACAAAAACCACTGCAGTCGGCAAGTACGTACAAGCTGCGTTAAAGGAATTGGAAAAACAAAGCAGCATCAGGGCTAAGCCCGAAGCCATGGGGACGATAATCGAGGCTGAAAATCTGGGGGATATTTTTAAAGCAGTTGAAAAAGCGCATAACTCTCTCTTCGGCTTAGGCATAAAGAGGGTCGTTACAGAGATAAAGATAGATGATAGAAGGGATAAGGAAGCCACTATCGAGTCGAAGACTCAGGCATTGCAATGAGCCCCTCCATACCTGAGGGTTTGTATCCTCGAGGCCGTATTGAATTATATGGCGGGGTCATCTTAAATGCCGATGAAGCCCCCGGATGGGGGCTACAGGCTCAATTGATGAAAGTTCCTGACGCTGTACCGATACACACTGTCCTGTTTTCGCAGACTATCCCAGAGACAGTGGACCGTTGTGGCCATCCCAACGGGGGAGGGGACCGGGGAGGGGGAGACCCCCACCCCCATTGGGATGCCTCTCTCGGCCCACTATACAGGGAGACCAGGGAGATACTGGCCATGATGCTCCAGAAAACTCACGGATTTTCAATCGATCGCGCCTGTAACCGGAAAACGGCTTCATGGGGGTTTTGGGATGACCCCGTGCTTCTCAGCGGCTTCCTGAGGTTTGCAAAAAAGATGTCGTCCGGGCATCATGCGCCAATCTCAAACGGAAATTCCTTTGATTCGCCGAGCGGCCACCCCGTGACCTTTCGAGTCTTGTCATCCACATTGTCTGCGGTGGCGATCTTAAACTGGATGGTATGTCGTCCGGGAGTCCTCTGTGCAGGCGGATATTCGAACCAGTTTGCCAGCTCCTTCCCCTCGTTCTCCTTCGTAATAGTCGTGGTGTAGTACTTGTGCAGCTCCTTGTCAATGAAGAGGCCAACAACCAGCCTCAGAGCAGGCGTATTTTCCGGGCGGAACCCCTTGATTCCATAGAACACCTTCTTCAGGTCGTCCTTCGATATCGCATCGAGCGTCTTTCGCTTCGATGCATCAACTCCACCTATCCACAATCCTGTTATCTCAGCTCTGGCAGGCATATGCACCCCCCAAGCATACCCGAACATAGAGCAAAGGGTATAAGAACCATTCGGTTCGAGACCGGCCCGATGCCATCGGGTATGCGGCCCTCCCCTGCTGCGGCATATTCTCTTCACCCGCTTATCCGGCCGGATTCGACTCATCCGACGGCATCCACTGGGTGCGGCGCGGAATCCAGCGGGGGACGTGCTGCCTGTAGAGCTCGTACTCTTCGCCGAACCGCTCTTCGAGCTCGGGTTCCTCGAACCGGGGTATGTAGAAGAGGTTGCCGGCGATGAAGACGGCCGCCCAGAGCGCAACCGGGATCGATCCAAATAGCAGCGCTTCGCCTGAAAGGATCGCAAACACGCCAGAGTGCATCGGGTTGCGGACGTAGCGGTACGGCCCCTGGACAACGAGCCGCCCGGGCGGATCCCAGGGTGCAAGCGTCCCCTTTCCGGTAGTGGCAAAGAGGCGCACGGTGACGTACAGCAGATAGCACCCGGCCGCTATCAGGAGCAAACCTGCCATTAGGAGCAGCAGATCGAGCGGGAATTGCGCCCCCCAGAATGGGTGCAGGGTACCGGTCAGCCAGAGGAGTGCCGCGGGTATTGCGAGGATCGCAGCAAACGGGAGGAACAACGCACGCAGATGGCTGAGGCGATCGGGTTTTGGCATGGGATCAAGTCTCCTTAATGGTCTCTCCTCTGACCATATCCCCGTTCATGGTATTTGTGCCTGAGCAGAGATGCCCGACCCGCGAGTGGATTGTACAGCAGGGGTCAATGCACGTGGCGGATGGAGCCGCAACCTATCCGGAGCGCAACCGACGAAGATCGATGCACCGGATAGGAGGCAGGCAGCGGTTGCCGCATCTTTCACCCCCGGTGCACCGGTATCCTCCTCATATGCGGACATTAATCGTCTGGTGCAACTCACGACTCATCTGTAGCGGCCCATCCGCAAACTCTTCCAGATCGGCAGTCATTAAGAACTGGATCATCGCAGGGTTCACTCTCTTTGCCAATTGCTCCATCGCCCTGATCAATGCCGCCAATGGCCCTCCGATGAGATCTTTCATCGGAAGACCGTCGAACGGCGAAGCCTGATCGATGGATGGCGATGCAGCGGGGGCAGGTGTTACCCCGGCGCACGGACATACAGGGCTGCCGATCACCGCAAACAGACACCCGGCTGCCACGAGGCTCTCCCATACCTCCATTCCCTGTCACTCCTGTAATATACTTGATTAGAAGCGTTCCTGGGTATATAGACTCACCGTTTATTCATTCCTGGGTTCTGCCCCATCGATTTTTAAAAAAGAATGAATGTCAGAACGGTCAGTCAACCTCTGGTTCAGGAAACCGCACCATCCCAGGGATCGCGACTATGGCAGACTTCTGAGAACCACGCCGCTTTGAGAGGGAGGCTATCTCCATGTACCTGACTGCAGGTGCGCTTCCAAAATCGGTTCTGCATTCAAACCGCCATGTCTTGGCGAGCGACACAAGCAGAACCATGAAGATCTAGAAATTCTATATGGGCATCCCGGATACTGTTGCTCACCGGCTTTCCCTGGAAAGTGAACCGCGGGCACAATCGGCATGGGAGATGAGGACAGGGGAAGGGATCTTCCCCCCCGCATGCCGCCTCCCCCGCGAGGATTGCCGGTGTGAAGCCGTTTAGGGAAGAAATATCATTGAGCGGCATTAACCTTCTATTCCAGAAGCCGCCCGAATTTTCATAGGAACTCTCATGCCATAGGAACTCTCATGCACCGGTATCGGTGCAAGCGCAGCCATGAAAATCGAGATCGGGATCCATGTCAGATAGATTTTCAGAGGAACCATAGCATAGAGAAGACTTTATCCCTGAGCATTCAATGCCTTCAGGGAAGAGGAGAAGCGCATGGTGCTCGCGGCGATACTCTACGGGATCGGCATTCTTCTCGGTCTGTTTGTGCTCGAACTCCTGCTGGTAGCGCTCCTCCCCGGCTTCGATCTCCCCCCACAGCCCCTGAAGAGAGCGCCCGGGCCCGCAGAAGAAGCCGCACCGGCACCGGCGTCGAGAGAAGACGTCCGGTTCTTTGTCGGCGAGACGGCCCTATCCGCATGGCTGTACCTGCCGGAGCACGTACCGCCGCCGTATCCCTGCATCGTCATGGGCAACGGGCTGGGCGGTACCAGGGATGCAGGACTCGAGCCGTACGCCGTCCGGTTTCGGGACGCCGGCTTTGCCGTGCTGGCCTTCGATTACCGGTATTTTGGTGCAAGCGAGGGCGAACCCAGGCAGCTGATCTGGATCCCCGCCCAGCTCGAGGACTGGTCCGCCGCTGTAGCCTGTGCCCGGGGGGTTGAGGAGGTCGATCCGGCCCGCGTCGCCCTCTGGGGGACATCGCTTGCCGGAGGGCATGTGATCGTCACCGCGGCGCGCGATCCCGCAATCGCCTGTGTGGCTGCCCAGGTCCCCGGCATGGACGGCCGTGCGTCAGCGCTGGCATCGTTCAGGCGGATGGGAGTCGGCAGATCGGTTCGCATGATCCTGCACGGCCAGCGGGATCTGGTGCGCTCCCGGCTCGGCCTCTCACCCCACAGGATCCCCATCGTCGGAAGACCGGGAGGCATCGCCCTCATACATGCCCCGGAGGCCTTCGATTCGTTTGCAGCACTCGCCCCCGAAGACTACGTGAACGAAGCATGCGCCCGCATCATCATTCGAGGCGATAAATACCGGCCGATCGAGTACGCACGCCACGTGCGATGCCCCGTCCTGCTCCAGATCTGCGACCATGACACCCTCACGCCCATCAGGGCAGCCGAAGAGACAGCCGCCATCCTTGGGGATCTTGCGGAGGTGAAACGCTACCCCCTCGATCACTTTGCCATCTATACGGGCGACGGGTTCGAGCTGGGTGTGCGGGATCAGGTTGCGTTTTTCCGGAGACACCTGTGATCAGAGTGATGCCCGACATTAAGGGGGCTTTCTGCGCTTATCTTGCCTGGTGAGGAGTTGCCGGGATATACTCCGGGGTCGCATGCCGGGTGGCGTTGCGGCGCGAGCGGAGGGGGAGCGGGATCACCGCGCAATATCGATATGCTTCTGCCAGCGAAGAATTATTCGACAATGGTCTTGACGATCCGGAGCAGGACCGGGGTGTTTGCCGGGAATGCGCCGGCTGAAAATATCCCTGCTCCTCGTGACGAATCTGCCGTAAAAGCACCCGCAGAGGCCGAATAGTGGCGCGATCACAACTCTTATTGCACAATGAACAGATGATCTTAATTAAACATACTGCCCCACCCGAAGACCTATGACGGCACAATACAGCACTTCACCAGAGAAACCCCCTCGCAAAGGGGAAGAGAAGACGCACGATGCCTTCTCGGGCCCGGGCCGCATGACCGAATTACATCCACCATACAATCCCTTCGGCGTGAGCGTGCGGAGCGAAAGAAGGCGGAGGAGACTCTCCGGATGAGCGAAGAGCATCTGCGCGAAGTGATCCGCGCCACAGGGGCCGGTTATTACGAACATGCAGCGGATCTATCGTCGGGATGGATCAGCGAACGGTGTGCAGAAATCCTCGGCTTCGCCCCTGAAGAGATGCCGCAGTACCCGGATTTCGCAGGGTGGCTAACCGAACGGATCCACCAGGAAGACCGCCCGGAGGCGACGGGACGCATGGCCGATCTCCTGGCAGGCCGCATCCAGCGCTTCGAGCAGGAATACCGCATCCGCGCAAAGGACGGCTCATGGCGATGGGTGCGCGCTATAACAGCCGCCGTGCAGCGCGATGCGGAGGGGCGCCCGCGCTGCGTGGCCGGCCTGCTCTTCGATATCTCCGGGCGCAAAAAGGCAAATGAGGAGTTCCGGGAAGCAAAAGATCATCTTGAGACCCGGGTAAAGGAACGGATGGCGGAGCCGGAGCAGACCAATCGCAGGCTGTCCGAGGAGATTGCGAGGCGCCGGGAGGCGGAAGAAGCTGTGGAGGCCGAACAACGGCGGTTCTATGATGTCCTTGAGACACTGCCGGCCTACCTGGTGCTGTTGACGCCGGATTATCACGTATCCCATGCCAACCGCTTCTTTCGGGAGCGCTTCGGCGAGTCGGGCGGCCGGCGCTGCTTTGAGTACCTGTTCGGGCGCAGCGAGCCGTGCGAGAACTGCGAGACATATACCGTATTGAAGACCGGGGCCCCCCATGAGTGGGAATGGCTCGGTCCGGACGGCCGCAATTACCACATCTTCGACTATCCCTTCACCGACACGGACGGTTCAACCCTCATCATGGAGATGGGCATCGACATCACCGGGCACAAACAGGTGGAAGAGGCGCTCCGGCTGGCAAATGCATACAACCGGAGCCTGCTCGAGGCGAGCCTGGACCCGCTCGTCACCATCAGCCCCGAAGGAAAGATCACCGACGTGAACGATGCGACCGTGCAGGCCACCGGCTATTCCCGGGAAGACCTGATCGGCACCGACTTTTCGGGATATTTCACCGAACCGGAGCGGGCAAAGGCCGGGTACGAGCGGGTGTTCCGGGACGGTGCGGTGAGGGACTACGAGCTCCGGATCCGCCACAGGAACGGCCGGATCACACCGGTCCTCTACAATGCAACGGTCTTTTTGGACGAGTCCGGAGAAGTTGCGGGCGTCTTTGCCGCAGCACGTGACATAACCGAACGGAAACAGGCAGAGGAAGAATGGTCGCGGCTGGCAGCCATTGTCGACAGTTCAGACGATGCGATCATCGGGAAATCGCTTGACGGTATCATCACAAGCTGGAATTTTGGCGCAGAGAAGTTGTATGGGTATACTGCAAGGGAAGCTGTCGGCCGGCATGTATCCCTGCTTCTCCCGCCGGCCCATGCCGATGACATAGACCAGATCCTGGAAAAAGTCAGGCAGGGAGAACCGCTCCTGCACTATGAGACCGTGCGCATGAGTAAAGGCGGAAACCTGGTAGAAGTGTCTCTGGCAATCTCACCAATAAGAGACCGGGAAGGAAGGCTGGTAGGCGCGTCAACAATTGCCCGTGACGTCACTGAACGCAGACGGGCAGAAGAAACCGTCCGGCTGGCAAATGCATACAACCGGAGCCTGCTCGAGGCGAGCCTCGATCCGCTCGTCACCATCAGCCCCGAAGGAAAGATCACCGACGTGAACGATGCGACCGTACAGGTCACCGGCTATTCCCGGGAAGACCTGATCGGCACCGACTTTTCGGGATATTTCACCGAACCGGAGCGGGCAAAAGCCGGGTACGAGCGGGTGTTCCGGGACGGTGCGGTGAGGGACTACGAGCTCCGGATCCGCCACAGGAACGGCCGGATCACACCGGTCCTCTACAATGCAACGGTCTTTTTGGATGATTCCGGAGAGGTTGCAGGCGTCTTTGCCGCTGCCCGCGATATCACCGAACGGAAGCGGGCAGAAGAGGCCCTGATGAAAAGCTACCGTGAGCTGGACGAACGGGTAAAGGAACGGACTGCCGAGTTGCTCGTGGCCAACCAGCACCTGGAAAAAGAGATTGCAGAGCACAAAGCAACGGCGGACGAGCTGAGCAGGAAGAGCCAGGAACTTGAGCGGTCGAACCTCGAACTCCAGCAGTTCGCCTACGTCGCCTCGCACGACCTTCAGGAGCCCCTCAGAGCGATCTCCGGCTTCACCGAACTGCTGGAGAAACGGTACAAGGGCCATATTGATGAAAGGGCGGATAAATACATCCATTTCATCGTCGAAGGCACGAAACAGATGGACCAGATCATCCACGATCTGCTCGCCTATTCCCGTGTGCAGACCAGTACTCACGAATTTGGCCTGATCGATGCGAACAAAGCACTTGATCAGGCGCTGTTGAACCTCCATTCGGCCATCCAGGATAAGAAGGCGATCATTACACATGACCCCCTGCCGGAGATCTTTGCCGATGGCACCCAGATCACCCAGGTATTCCAGAACCTCATCGGAAATGCGCTAAAATTCCAGAGACCGGGCATCGCTCCGAAAGTACACATATCAGCCACCCGTGCTGAAGGCAGGTGGATATTCTCCGTTGCCGACAACGGGATCGGCATCGAGCCCAGATTCGCCGACCGTATCTTCCTGATCTTCCAGCGCCTGCATGCGAAAGGCGAATATGAGGGCACGGGCATCGGCCTTGCCATCTGTAAAAGAATTATCGAACGGCATGGAGGAGAGATCACCGTACAATCAGTACCCGGCGAAGGAACGACGTTCTTCTTCTCCATCCCGAATAATAACGAGGAGTCGACACCATGAACGAAACGGCAGACTATCCACACACACCGAGATCGGCTGAGATACTGCTGGTCGAAGACAGTACCGCAGACATTGCTCTCATTCAGGAAGCGCTGCTCGAGAGCAAGTTGCTGAACAACCTGCACGTGGTAACGGACGGAGAAGAGGCCATGGCATTCCTCCGGAATGAAGGCAGGCATGCATCGGCGCCGAGGCCGGATCTTATCCTTCTCGACCTGAACCTTCCGAGGAAAAACGGGCGTGAGGTTCTCACCGAGATCAAGCAGGATGCATCCCTGAGCATCATTCCGGTCGTGATACTGACGGTGTCGGAAGACGAAAAGGACATCTTTGAATCGTACCGCCTCCATGCAAACTGTTACATCAAAAAACCGGTCCAATTCGCGGATTTTATAAAAATCGTCCAGTCGATTGAGAACTACTGGTTCACCATCGTCACCCTTCCGCACAGGCCGGGGATCTAGAATGCACATTCTTGTAATAGAAGACAATCCTGCAGACGTATACCTCATTCGAGAGGTGCTCTCCGAACAGCAGGGAGTATCTTTTGATATCTTCCATGCGGATAATCTCTCATCAGGCTTATCCCGGCTGTCGGGAGGAGGAATCGATGTCATCCTCCTCGATCTCGGGCTGCCGGACAGCCAGGGGATCGATACGGTCAGGGCGGTGAGCGGCCACCCTTCAGACGTCCCGATAGTGGTTCTCACCGGGCTTGACGATGAAGAGACCGGTGTTCGGGCACTCCAGGAAGGTGCGCAGGACTATCTCGTAAAGGGCGGGATGAGTGGCCCGTCGCTTGTACGCGCCATCCGCTATGCGATCGAGCGAAATCGGATCGAGCGTGCCCTGCGCGAGAGCGAAGAAAGAGCCCGGCGGCATGCCGAGGAACTGGAGAAACTGATGAATCTGGTCCCTGCCGGGATATGGGTGTCCCAGGATCCGGACTGCCGCACGATCACCGGCAACCGGGCAGCGAACCGGCTCTTTGAGGCTCGCGAGGGCGAAAACGTATCATTCATTCCGGCCCCGGGCAGGCGGGACTCCACCCGGCGCTTCTTTAAGAACGGCCGGGAGCTCCGGATCGAAGAACTGCCGATACAAACGGCTGCCTCCCGGGGCATTGAGGTGCGGGATTCCGAGGTGGATGTGCTGCTGCCAAGCGGGAAGTATATCACAATACTGGGCAACGCCAGCCCGCTGCTGGATGCCGACGGGCGGGTCCGCGGCTGCATCGGGGCGTTTATCGACATCACGGATCGCAAGCATGCAGAAGAGCAGCAGAAGCACCTGCTTCAGCAGGTCAAGACATATGCCGAGAGACTGGAGGCCTCGTACGATGAACTGCGGTTTGCAACCCAGGAGCTCGAGGCGGCGAATGAGCAGCTCCGGCAGCAGCGTGACAATCTGGAGCGCCTGAACCGGATGCTCCAGGAGAATGAGGAGCGGTTGCAGCTGGCGCAGCAGGCAGGCCGGATGGGATCGTTCTACTGGCATATTCCGGAGAACCGTATCCGGATCAGCACGGAAACCCCGGTACTGTACGGCATGAAATCCAAGCCGCTCGAAGGGGGAATCGAAGATTGGTTGCGGTTTGTGCACGCTGAAGATCGGCCGATGATCGAGGCGGCGATCCCGAGACTCTTTGACGATCGGAATCCCGACTGGCACAACGAATACCGGATTGTCGATCCCGACGGCAGGGTTCGCTGGATCGAGACGCGGGCCACCATCAGGTATGACGGGGAGGGGCGGCCGCTCTACTGCATCGGGTTCAATATCGATATTACCGAGCATAAGCGGACGGAAGAGGAGCTGAAGCGCCGCACCGACGACCTCATCCGGCTCAACCGGGAGGTCGAGGCAGCCCGCGACGAGGCGAACATCTACCTTGATATCATGACCCACGATGTCCGGAACGCAAACAACGTCTCGAGCATGTACGCCGAACTCCTGGCAGATCTGGCGGAAGGAGACCTGAAGACCTACGCAGAGAAGCTGCGCGACAGCATCGAGCGAAGCAACGAAATCCTCCGGAACGTCGCCACTATCCGGCGGGCTCAGGAGGAGACGGGACTGGTGCCGGTGAACCTCGATGCGATCATCAGACAGGAGATCGGAAACTACCCCCAGGCATCGATCCGGTACCAGAACATTCATGCCGAGGTGCTGGCGGACAACCTTCTGCCGGTGATCTTGGCGAACCTCATCGGCAACGCCGTTAAATTCGGCGGGCCCGATGTCGAGATCGCCGTCCGGGTGGAGAAGCGGGACGGCGAGGTGCTGGTCTCGGTCGAGGATACTGGCCCGGGGATCCCGGACGAGATCAAGGAGAAACTCTTCCACCGGTTCGAGCGCGGGTTGGCCCGGGGAAGGGGAGAAGGGCTCGGGCTCTTCATCGTCCGGAAACTTGCGGAGAGGTACGGCGGGAGAGCCTGGATCGAAGACCGGGTGCCCGGCCGGCATGAGGAGGGGGCGGCGTTCCGGTTCACGCTCAGGCAGGCAGACCGCTGACGGAGTGAAGAGCAGTCTTTTTTGCGAGAGCGCCTGCTGAGCAGCGGCGATGATCGGGATGCACGCCGGCGGGAGGGTGCCGCCCGGGTCGGCGACTGCGCCCGGCGGATTGCCTGCATATCATGGCGACGCCGATGGGATCCTCGGGGAGGGACTTATTGATCATGGCGTACCGTACTGCCGCTATGCGCCCGCAGATCCGGACTCGCCCCCCCCTATGCGAGCTCCTCGTCCTCCGCCCTCCACCGCGGATCCACGATGCAGAGAAACGTCAGATCGCCTTCCCCGGTGTTCTCGATATGCTGGCTTGCCCGGGGCGGGATGAAGACGGCCTGACCCGGGCGGACGGGCGCCGATTCCCGGTCGATATGCATTCTCCCCTCGCCCATGAGGATATAGTACACCTCGGAAGAATCCCGCAGCCGGTGCGGGAGTGTCGATGCCCCTGCAGGGACGATCGCGTGCGCGATGCTGCATTGCATCGGAATCTCTTCTCTCTCCCGGTCAGGGTGCAGCAGTTCGCAGAGGATCGAACCGTCCATCACCTTTTCGTAGACTCCGTCCCTGATGTCCCTGATCAGCATACATTTCACCTGCTGCATCCTCGCCATTAAAAAAAGTGTGGCGACTCTTCTCCAGCCTGATCATTTCCTTTCCATCGCCTAATACCTTCTGCCGGTGATCCCCTCTCTGTTGATGCCATCAGGGCTGAATCGCCCGATCCCGGGAGCAGCCCAATGGCTGCTGCACCTGCACGCTCCACGGGCTTCCTGCCTCCCAAGGGCGGGTTACGCCCCCCCGGCACGGATGAGCGGCAATAGCAGCCTGACGGGGTGCGGGCACCGAACCGGGGTGCATTCCGACCGGATTCCTCCCAAACCCCGTGGAAACATTTATCATGCAGCCCCTGTACGGATGTATGAGGAATGAGAATGGACCTGTCCGACTGCGTGAAGTTCGCAACCGAGAACCCGGTGACGTATATTGCGACCATGGACGGCGACCAGCCCCGGGTCAGGGCGTTTGCCATGTGGTTTGCCGATGAAACCGGGTTTTATTACCATACAGGCACCCCAAAGAGCGTATGGCAGCAGCTGAAGAAGAATCCAAAGGTCGAACTCTGCTTCTACGCGCCTGCCGAGGGTGCAGGAATGATGATGCGGGTCGAAGGGGAGGTCGAGTTCCTCGACGACCCGGCCTTAAAAGAGCGGCTCATACAGGAGCGGCCGTGGCTTCTCGATATCGGCATTTCAGGCGCGGATGATTCCAGACTCGCCGTATTCCGCGTCGCCCACGGCGAGGCATATTTCTGGACCATGGACTACAATATGCGGGAGAACGAAGCCCCGAGGGTCAGATTCTAACACCCTCGAGAGCCCGGAAAGCCCGGGCCCCGCTCCATGCGGGAGATCAGCGGGAGGCTGCATGCGGCGGAATGCTTTTTGCCCCTGACAATGATTTTTCCCTCCGGCCGCATGCCGCCCCGATGAAGGCCGCATCTGACGGTGACTGGTGCTCCTTCCCGGGGACCTTTGGTGCGGATATATTGCCTATGTACATCGATCTGACATGGTATTGCAATCGTGCACTTCATGGCTGCGGGTATGCCTCCCCGGCGAATGGGCTTCCCATGAAGCCGCATGAGTCCAGGGCCACAGGCATACGGCATGACCACGGGCAGGGATGCTCACCACCCATGTTCATATAAAACGCCCATGAAGCCCCCGATGGGGCTACGGGCGCAACGGATGAAAATTCTTGAGCCTGCACCGATACTCCGGGTCCGGTTTTCTCTGACTGTCCCGGTGTAGTGGACCAGGGAGGGGGAGACCCCCCTCCCCGCACGCTGCCTCCCCCCGCGAGGATAGCCGGTGGAAAGACGTGTACGGGGGCGCATTGATTTGAGCCTCGAAAGCCCTCCATTTAAGAAACCGGCCTTATTTTCATGTGAAACGTGTACGAAACCCCGGGGGGGCTACAGGTTCAACCGATGAAAATACTTGAGCGGATATCGATATCCCGGGGCAGGTTTTATCCGACTATTCCGGGAAAGTGGACTGCAGGAACAATCGCTCCCGCCCAGAGGAGGGGGGGGACAGCCCATTCCTCCGGCAATCCGCCTGATATCGACAGAGAGCCGTTTAGGGGTCCTGCACCCGGGTTCATGCCCGTCGCCTCAGCCCTTCGGGGTGCACCGGATCTTCTCTCAAACCGTGCCGACCCGCGGCGGTTCGCCCCTGCCCGTATGTTCCCGTCATCGCCCATTCCACCAGCCCAATCGTACTTGAAAAACCGCATGGCAAGAAGTTATATGCACCCATCACCCCAATGTGCTTGCAATATGTGCGGAGATCGCACAATTCGTGTACTGCTGATCAGTGACAGCCCGTGCTGTACGGGCCTGATAAAGCAGCACCTGGAGCGATCCGGCGGCATCTTCGTAACCGGGGTCTCTTCGGCAGAAGAAGCACTGCATCGGATCAAACACTGCGACGTCGCCGTCTGCGAGTACCGCATGCCCGGGATGGACGGGCTCACCCTCCTGAGTGGGGTTCGCAGCCGGCACCCGGGGTTGCCGTTCATCTTCTTTGCGGATGCATGCACAAAAGACGAGGTGCTGGAGGCCCTGCACAACGGCGCGGATTCCTTTATCGAGAAGACCGGTGACTCGCGGGAGGAGGCCTCGCTCCTGCGGCAGGCAGTCCTCCGGATAGCCGATCGCACCCGGTTCGAGCAGACATGCGAGACGGAGTATCGAGCGTTTGCAGAGGCGACCCATGAGATCCCCTACCAGATCGATGCAGAGGGGATCCTCACCTACATCGGGCCGCAGATCGGGCGGTACGGGTATAAACCAGAGGATATCATCTCCCGCCCCATTGCGGAGGTGTTGTGCGAGACGGATCGGGAGCGGGTTCTTCAGGATTTCTCGCTGACTATCGCTACCGGCAGGGAGTTCCCGACGCGGTTCCGGATCGTTGCTGCGGACGGCGCAATCCGGTGGCTCGAAGAGCGCGGTGTTGCCATCGTTGATGAGTCCGGCGCTGCTTTTGGGATCAGGGGCTTCCTCCGGGACATCACCGGGCAGAAACAGGCAGAAGAGGCTGCCAGGGAATTGCAGAGCCGCCTGTCCGATATCATCGACTTTTTACCGGATGCGACGTTTGTCATCGATCGCGAAGGGAGAGTCATCGCCTGGAACCGGGCGATGGAGAGGATGACCGGCGTCCCTGCCGGCGAAATGCTGGGCAGGGGAGACTACGAATACGCGCATCCGTTCTACAGGTGCAGGCGTCCGATCCTCATCGATCTGGCCTTTTCGCAAGACGCGAGCATCGAGCAGCACTACGCCTGGGTCAGGAAGGAAGGCAGCACCTATATGGCTGAGACCACAATGCGGAGGGATAGCGGCAGCGAGATGGTGCTCTGGGGGATAGCGACACCGCTCTACAACGATGAAGGAGAGATAGTGGGCGCAATCGAGTCCATCCGGGACATCACCGGGTGGCGAAAGGCCGAGAAAGGGCTCCGCGAGAGCGAAGAACGGTACCGGACGGTCTTTGAGAACAGCGGTACGGCGATCGCAATTGTGGAGAAGGACGGCATCGTCTCACTTGTGAACGCGGAGTCAGAACGGCTGTTCGGCTACGCGCGAGAGGATACACTCGGCAAGATGCGGTTCGATGCTTTCGTTGCGCCTCATGATCGGGAGCGGTTGTGGCGGACATTTCTCGAGCGCAACCGGCATCCGGCCTCGACGCCCCGTCAATACGAAGCGGATATCGTCGATGCATGGGGAAAGATCATACACGGGCTCTTCACCGTTGCGTGCATCCCGGGGACGAAGAGCAGGGTGGTCTCGATCATCGATATCACCGACCGGAAACGGGCAGAAAACAGGATTGAACATCTGAACCGGGTGCTGCTTGCCATTACGAACGTGGGCGAACGTATGAGAATGGAAGGCGATCGGGAACACCTGCTGCGGGGCGTATGTGCAACCCTGACCGAGACCAGGGGATACCTCAGTGCCTGGATAGCGCTTCTCGATTGTGCGGGGAGGTGTACGGCCGCCGCCGAGGCCGGTCTCGGCGAACGCCATCTGCAGCTGCTCGAGTATCTGGAGCGGGGCAACCTTGCGCCATGCATACGGAAAGCACTGGATCGCAGCGGCGTCGTTGCAATGCAGGATCCGGGGCGGGAATGTGCGGATGCCCCCTTTGCTCATATGGATGCGTCATGTGGGCTGATGATCGTCCGGCTCGAGCACGGAGGGAAGGTCCTGGGGCTGCTTGCGATCAGCATGCCGGGAGAACTGGTCTTCGACCGGGAAGAGCAGATGCTCTTTGAGAAACTCGCCGGGGATATTGCGTATGCTCTGCACAATCTCGAACTGGAGGATGAACACCACTACCAGGAAGCGCTGAAACGGGCAAACAAGAAGTTAAACCTCCTCGGAAGCATCACCAGGCACGATATATTGAACCAGCTCACCCCGCTGTTCGGGTATGCCGATCTGCTGGAGACGACGGCGTCGGAGAATTCGCTCACGATGAAGTATATCACCGGCATCCGGGAAGCGGCAAGACGGGTGCAGCGCCAGATCTCGTTTACCCGTGATTACGAAGACATGGGGGTGCATGCGCCCGAGTGGCAGCGGGTGGAGGCGGTCGTCGAGCAGGCTGCGAAGAGTGTGCCGCTCGGGCGGATCAGGCTGACAGTGACGACGGGGGCGCTTGAGGTCTTTTCCGATCCGCTGCTGGAGAAGGTCTTCATCAATCTGCTCGAGAACACCGTCCGGCACGGAGAAGAGGCGACCAGGATCCATATCTCGTTTATTGAGCGGGGCGATCGGGGCATCGTTATTGTGGAGGACGACGGCGCCGGTGTTCCCGTGGCGCAGAAACTGCATATCTTCGACCGGGCATTCGGGGAGCACACCGGCCTCGGGCTTTTTCTGGTAAAAGATATCTTACACATCACCGGAATGTCCATCCGGGAGACGGGGGAAGCAGGAAAGGGGGCACGGTTCGAGATCGAGATACCGGCAGGGGGGTATCGGATGGCCCCCGGATGAACCGCCGGAACATCCGGTACAGGCAGCGTACATCCATTATGGCGGATTCGCTGCCTTCTGCACGATGAGATGCGGCTGCCGGCCTGCACCGGCGGTCGAAGTTATATACCGGGCCGTCATACGCAATCCCATGGCCATATCGGCACGCAGCGGAATCGCGGGCGGAATCGCCGGGGGCCTGGCCTGGATCGCGATATCGTATATCAGGGAGGGGACGGCGGACTGGGTGGGTGCCGTCATCTTTGCAGTCGCATTCAGCGCCGGATGGATCCTCATTGCCCGCTGGCGGGAAAAGCAATAGCCGGGGATACCCGGGATCCGCGGTGAGAGCGGGCCCGATCGGCCGGGCTTATTCTGCGCGAATCGTCCGCGCAAATTCCTCGATCTTCTCTCCGAAGGTGCCTTTCTCCACCTCCTCCTCAAGCGTCGCGGTTTGCGAGACAAACCGCATCCCCTTCTTCAGGAGGCTCTTTTTCACCGCCGCAACAGCGCGGTCGGCCCCTGAGCCCCGCATCTCAACGAGCACCGAGAACGGTTTTCCCGAACAGTTCTCGAGCCTCGAGAGGTACTCGTTGATGTAGGGCGGCACGCGCTGCGCCCAGACGGGAGAGGCGACCACCAGAAAATCGAGATCGCTCAGATCCGTCCGGGCAGGCCTGATCGGCGCCCGCATGCCGAGTGCTGCCCGCATGGCCTTGCCGAACATACCTGACTCAGATACCGGCTCTATCTCCTGCAGCTCGCCTTCGATCCGCTCTGCAAGCGCCCGTGCCACCTTCTCGGTATGCCCCTGCCAGGAATAGTATACAACGAGGATCCTCATCGCATCGCCCTCGGAGACCGAATCCCCGGAAGGTAAAAAAAGGTATCGGAGGCTCTTTCCGAAGAGGGCAGGGAGAGAGAGACCACAATTCATGAAACGCGGATTATATATCAGCCGGCGTGCAACTGAGGACCATGAAGATCTCATGGATATCGCTCTTCGCCTGCCTGGCTGTCTTGCTTGCAGTCTGCGCGTCGGGCTGCAGCACGACCGAGACGGTGCTCGCCGGCGAGGAGAGGGCGGAAGTTCTTGCCTATGCTGAGCCGATCACCGACAACCTCCTGCAGGGGTTCAACGAGGACAACTACTCGATGTATTCACGGGATTTCAGCAGCCAGATGAGGGAGGAGCTGGATGAAGCCGCGTTTCGAGAGAGCCGCGAGTTTATTGTCTCACGAATCGGGCTCTACCTCGAAAGAGACGATCCCGTCGTGACCCGGAACGGTGAGTACGTGGCCGTCAACTACAGGGCGGACTTCGAGCACGAGCAGGGGGTGGCCGTCCGGGTCGTCTTCCTGGAGGATGACGAGTCCCATCAGATCCAGGGGCTCTGGTTCGACTCCCCGAAGCTGCGCGGGTGATATATTGGGGCCATCCCAAAACTCCTCTGCCAAAAAGAGGCTGCCCCCACCCGGGATTGCCCGATAGGAGATTTTCGAGCACGCCTGCATCGTTTCGCAGTTCTGCATGCCGATCACCGGAGGCATATGCCACGGCAATAGATTGATATGCCGGTACATCGTTCGTAGACCGCCATGAGCCAGCAGGGCGGCGCAGCGATTGTCGGGCTGGGCTTTATCAACGGCCTGATAATCGGTACCGGGATCGGGATCGTTGCGGCACACCTTGCCGGCGTCGATATGATCGTCGGGATGACAAACGGCGCCGGTGCGGGAATCATAACGGGGCTCATCACGGCGCAGGCCTATGCCAGTGGCCGGGTCGGCGGTAGATCTGGCATGCTCGTCGTCATCGGGATGGGAGCGGGCACCGTTGTCGGGATCGGAACAGGGCTGCTCGTTGCCTGGAGCCTGGATCTGCCTTATATCGGCGGGTTCTCCGCCGGAGCAGCCGCCGGACTGATCGGAGGGGGAATAATCGGAGCAATTCTGTGGGCCTCCGCAAAGACCGGGCGTTTCAGGAAGGAGTAGACGGCGGGTGCGCACGCTCAGGTGGCTGTCACCGTCCGGCTGTTTTGGCAATGCGGCTTCCGCTTGCGATAGGGCCGGGTATTGCACGCCTCAATGCATAAAAAAGGAGCGGAGGCACGAACAACGACGGAATGCCCAAGGTCAATATGGGCCGCACCACAGATCGAACATCTCTGCAGATCGCATTCCGGCGGCAGACAGGGTAGCAGGGGCTCAATATCCCTTCGAAGCCAAAGTATTTCTGCTGTAATGTACAACAGGGGATTTATGGGGATATGCTTATGGGGAGAATATCATACCAGATATTGTTCGGCGCGATTCTCCTGATTCTCGGAATACTCCTCCTCCTCAGGGCCGCCGGGATCTACGACACCGGCAGGCTGCTTATCTACATTCCCTCGCTGTTCGTGCTGCTCGGGCTGTATGCGCTCTGGAGAAGCGGATTCGCGAATCTTGCCGGGCCGGTCATTTTAATCGTCATCTTCGGAACCATCCAGGTGATCGTCCTCGGTATCGTCACCGCTGACATCCTCTTCCCGATTATCATCATCGCAGCAGGCATCGGCTTCCTGCTGGGCAGATTCCGCCGACCGTCCACGCCTGACAGGGAGACCGATGAGATCGACGTGGCGGCAATCTTTGGAGGAGTGGATACCAGGAGCACCTCGAAATCGTTCCGGGGAGGAGACATCACCGCAATCTTTGGCGGAGTCGACCTCGACCTGAGAGACTCGCGCATTGCTGAGCCGCCGGCAGTGCTGAACACAATCACCATGTTCGGCGGTATCGACATCCGGGTGCCTGAAGACTGGCAGGTCAGGATGGACGTGCTGCCGATCCTGGGCGGCGCCGAGGACGAGAGGCCGCGAAGCGCCGCAGGAAGAGAGAGCGGCAGGGAGCAGCCGGACCTCAGGGTACAGGGGTTCGTCGCATTCGGCGGATTGTCGGTAAAAGATTGATATAATCTCCTGCAGCCGCTTCGCGGGCGGGAAGGGGCTGAGACAAAGACCGCTTCTGCGTTCGGGACGATGGACCTGATCGGCACCGTTCGGCGGGTCGACTGCCGCCGGCGCGCGCAGTCGGCTCCCCGCCGCACCGGCCCTGCCCGGAGAGAAGGTCTTTTATGCTCTTTGCAGGCGTTGATCGTCGGGTTCGGGCAGTCCCTGTCCTGCAGCGGCCGGATGCCGATCGCCCGGCTCTCGCGATGCATTCGCGGATTCTCAACTATCTGCCAATCTTTGACACGTTTCCGGATGCGGTGCCGTGCTGCATATATCCCGGTGCATGCGGGAAAAGGTTATAAGTACCCGGTACTATACCGCCGTCCTGCTTTAAAGCGGCTGCTGATGCGGAGCCGAAAGCGCAGGAGATGGATGAAATGGTCGAAGAAAGGGCAGGAGCGGTATTGGAACACAGGGAGCAGAGAGAACCAAAGTATTTTTCCTCTGATAGTATCGTCGGCAAGAAAGTAAAGAACATGGAAGGCGACGATATCGGGGAGATTTCCAATCTGAGAATCGCCTGGCCTCAGGGGCAGGTCGTGTATGCGGTGCTCAGGTACCGCAGGGTTCTGGGGATGGGAGGAAAGCTTTTCGCCATTCCCCTTGCGGCAATGGTCTATCGCCCGGGAGATGACACCTTTGCGGTGAATATCAGCAAGCAAAGAATGGACAGCCTTGACGGGTTCCCGGAGGATAACTGGCCCAGGGAGGCAGACTGGAACCTGATCGAACCCGGACGGCCCATGGCGCCCCTCAGCAAGGAGGAGGCGATGGCCCTGAAACAGATGGAGGCCCCGCCGCCTGAAGTTGTCACAACAGAGCGCGTGGAAGTGCCTGAAAAACCCGGACCCAGGGAGATTGTCACAACAGAGGAGGTTGAGGTGCGTGAACGGCCGGAGGTTCCGGAAGAACCAATCAGAAGAGAGCCTCCGGCAGCCGGCATGCGTCCCACCGTTACCGAGGTGCAGACCTACCTGCAGGGCATCCAGTATCCTGCAGGAAAGCAGGATCTACTCAATCAGGCACAGAAAAACAATGCACCCCGGGGCGTGATCGATACGCTCGGGAAATTCGATGAGAAGACATATCGATCTTCAGTCGATGTGAGCGAGGAGTTTGCCGGGAAAGAGCGCCTGGTACCGGGAGTACAGCCTTCCCGATAGGCGATATGCGGAGAAGATCGAGCATTGGACGGTAGTCGGGCAGGAGGGCCGTCAAAGGGAGCCGCGGCATCCAGGCAGAAACCCATCGAGACGAGCACCACACCTCCGGCCGGTTCGGCGCCCGGGAAGGTATAGCGGCTGCCTTGCTCTTACGGTGCCTGCCGG
>JAHKLN010000089.1 GCA_020854755.1 Methanomicrobiaceae archaeon
CCACCGCTCCTGCAGGGGGTCGGCGGCATACCCCATCCAGCCAATTTCCTCGAACGCAGCGGTGATGAAGAAGAGAACGACGAAGGCCGGGATCATGAGGTACGGCACGTACGGGTCGGCAGGGAGCGGCCGCCCGGAGAGGAGCATCACGCCGTAGGAGAGGAGCATGACGCCTGGCATCAGGAGGAGGATGGGGATGTACCAGACCATTCCGACCTTTGGATAGTCGAGGGCCCGCGCAGAGAGCCTCGCGACCCCGCGACCCCCCTCCTCCCGAAATACCAGGATCGCGGCCGCGATTGCCGGACAGACGAGCATGAACGCGCTCACGGGGAGGTTGAACGGCCCCGGGAGGGGCGCTCCGGCAAACAGCAGGAACGGGATGGAGAGGAGGAAGATGAGGAGAAAGAGCGCCAGGGGCGACCGTCCGGTGCTCACGCTCCCCCACCCTCCGGCATGGGGGCGTCGAGGAACTCTTTGATCATCGCAAGCAGCCAGTCGGTGCGGTCCACGAGCGTGACATGGGTCGTGCCGGGGAGGACCGCGAGCCGGGAGCGGGGAAGACCGGCGAGGTCTCCGAAGACGCCGCCGCCGAGCAGCCGGAACATCTCCACCGCGTGCTCGGGGCGGACGACATCGGCATCACCGATGATGATGAGTGTGGGCGCCCGGATCGACTGAATGGCCTCAGCCGTCCAGCCCTGAAACTCCCTGTCCAGTTGCTTCACCTTCTCGATCAGCACCGGCCAGTTCTCCGGGTTCGGCGCCGTCCGGGCGTACTCTTCCGGGAGCGGGGTCTTGACGAAGGCTTTGGGTGTGAGGGTCTCGATCCCCTCGAACATCTCCGGGTAGAGGCCGTCCCTGGTGTAGGCGGGCGAGGCGAGCACGAGCCTGCGCACCAGGTCGGGGTATCGGACGGCGATCTCGATAGCGATGCCGGCACCCATGCTGTAGCCGAAGATATCGGCCTCTCTGATACCGAGTTGCCTGAGGAGTTCGGCGGTATCCTTTCCCATTCCCTCGTAGGTCAGCGGGCGGTCGATATCGGCGGTGCGGCCGTGAGCCTGCTGCTCGACGGCGATGACCTGCCGGTTCGCGGCCAGAGACGGGAGCATCCTCCAAAACGATCCCTCGATCGTCGTGAGCGCCCCGTGAAGAAGCACAAGCGGCTCGCCTGCGCCGTGGATCTCGTAGTACATCGAAAGCCCGTTTATGGCCGCGTAGCGGCCCGGGGCTGCCGTTGTCATACTTTCTATTGACATGATCAATTCTCCTTTTGTTTTAGCGGCGAAGCCACGGTATTTTGCAGGAACTCCGTGATTCCCTGCTTAACCTCTTCGTGGTGCCCAAGAAGCGCATGGCCGCCGCCGGGTACGGCCTGGAGGCGGGCGTTCGGGATCCTCTCCACAAGGGCGCGTGCATTCTCGTGGAGAGCCAGCGGATCGTCCACGGCGCTGACCACCAGCGTGGGTGCCCTGATGCTGCCGAACGGATAATCGTTGCCCTCCGGGTCGTTGAGCAGTCCGGGGGTTGAGACGTAGATGTCAAAAGCACTGCCGTCGACCCGGGCGCTGACCGGCAGGAGACTCATGAGCAATGCCCTGACGTCGGCCTTATCTTCTGGGGTGAGCCGCTCTCCCGGGGGCACACCGGCCCATGCTCCTCCCACGATCGGCTGGAAACAGGTGACCGTCGCCCAGTAGATGAAGTTGTTCTTGAAGAAGATGGTGAAGATAGGCTTTGGCATGGCCGGGCCCTTTCCCGGGGCAACGGGCTCGACAAGGACGAGAGCCGAGAAACGTTCCGGGTGGCGAACGGCGAACTGGATCGCCGATGCGGAGCCTGCCGAGTAGCCGACGACGGCTGCCTGCTCGATAGAGAGGGCGTCCAGCAGAGAGGCAAAGGCATCCGCCTGCATGGCGACGCTCGCGCGCGAAGGCATGGGCGAGCCGAGGTAGCCGAACCTTGAGGGTGCGATGACCTGGAACCGCGGGTCGATGGTCCGGCCGGCGAGCATCAGCCCCTGGTCGAACCCGTCTGCGTTGCCGTGGACGACCAGCACCGGATAGCCGTCTCCCGCCCGGGCGTACTCGATCGATCCGCAGGCGGTCCGGGCCACCCGCCTCCCCGACCTCTCGATACGCTCCCGGGCGGCACGCATAACGCTATGGTAGCGCACCGTGACCGCCGCCCCCACGACGGCGATGCCGAGCAGGATGAGAGCGATCGGGACGTCAGCCATAAGAATAACCCTCCTGCCGGTCACGCCGGGGCGCCGGGTTGACCGGAGGACCCCGGTGCAGTCACCGTACCGGGATCGGGCGTCTCCGTACTATCAGGTTCGCGAGGAGCGCGGCGAGACGGTCCATGGTCCCGGCCATCTCTTCCTTCATCCCCGCCTGGAGCATCCTTTCGCGGTCCTCGGCATTCCGAAAGACCAGGTGGGTCGTCAGCATCGTCCTGCCGCCCAGGTCTTCGAATGTATCCGTCTCCAGCAGCCCATGGCCCGGCATGCTCTCGAACTCGAACGTCTCGGCGATCCGCTTGGGCGGGGCAATCTCGCGGTATGCGCCGAAGAACACGTACTCGTTCCCCCCGGCATCACGCTGGACGATCCGCCACGAGCCGCCGGACCGCACGTCCATCTCGTCGACTGTGGTCGTGAGGTCCTCCGGCCCCCACCACCGGGGTATCAGTTCGGGGTCCGTGCATGCCTGCCACACGAGATCGCGCGGCGCGTCGAAGGTCCGCCGGATGGTGACCTCCCGCTTCCCCGGCCCGACGATAAGCTCTGTCTCCGCCATCTTCTTCCTCCGCGGTTCCATGTCCCGTACCCTCCTGCACTAAAAATTTTGCTGCCTGGCTGCACCGGCGAAAGCGGGCGGATTGACGGCAGATCTGGAATTGACCCCGCGAGTGGCAGCATCACCCCTCTGTGCGGCTGATGCAGCCGGATCTTGCGGAGTGAAGTCCCGGGCCTGGCAGAGTGCATGAAACGCTCGAGCAATTCCTGCGCCCTCAGACCAGCCCATGCGGTGCGTCGAAGGGGTACGCGATGGTTATCTCCGCCCTCATCTCTTTTGCTTTCGCCCCACGGAGTCAGTCGTAGGCCCGGGCTTACCCCGTATGATCACCTCGGATCTGATGCGAACGGTATCTGCGGATTCCCAGGTGGCGGTGACCGTCTCCTCGGTCTCCCCTCCCTCCTGGACGCCTCTCCAGTGCAACTCCAGGGTGTCGGCATCCTTCCACCTGCCGCTGTGGTCGTGCACGCTTCCGTCGGATCCAACCCCGAACATGTGTATCATCCCGCCCCAGCGATCGTAACTCCAGAGGTCCGTCTCAACGTAAGAGATCCCGCCGACGGTGTAGGCGAGAACGCTCTCGATCCCGTAGCCACGGGAGACCTCACGGACGCTGGCCGTCCCCCGACCCGTCATGGTGCTGCCGTCCGGCATGCGTATGGTCAGGTCCAGGTCCCACTCCCCCAGGAACCGATCTTTGAGCCGATCCAGTTCTGCTGGCTGCTCCATCGCTTGCTCCATCCCGTTTCCTCCATAGTGGCCTCCTGACAGGTATCGCGATCGAACATAAGGGTTTGCCCGCACCGCTGGACGGAACGGGCGGGCAGGAGTCCGTCCTTGAGGGCGGCGGAGAGCAGCATGATCTCGCCACCCGGCTTCGGGCCGAAGATCGCTGCGCAGAAGGACCCGGGCCATCGCGGGCAGGTGACGACGCTGGCAAGCAGGTTCGCTGCGAGCAGCCCGGACGCAGGGCTTGCCGCGGCGACGTACGACCCATGCCCGTTCCAGAAGAGGGAGGCGCTCTCTCTCCCCGCAGGAAGATTTTAATATTCTCTCCCCGACTCCACGGCAGCAGCAGTCGCCGGCGGGCATCGCACCGGCAGAAGGCAATGGGTACAGGCGCTCCGCAAAGGATGAATCATGCCATAAGACCCGGGCCGATGCAGTTTCCTCCATGCAATCGGCTGCTGCCCGCTGCCGGCTCCTGGTGTGAGGTGATGAAAGTATGAGATCCGGGATGCTCATGGTAGGAATGGTGCTGCTCTTCTGTATCGCCCTCGCAATCTGCCCGGTCCAGGCAGCACCGCAGACGGAGAACGTGTTGATCGCCGGATTGCCCTCCCGGCCGGACACCCCCACAGTCGAACCGGGTATCTTTAAATATACCCGCCCGATCCATCTCCCGTCGAGGGGTGGGATCATCGCTGTGCAGAACGAGACCGGGACGCCGGAATTAAATCGAGTGGGGCTGGAACTGGTGGCCGAAGGATTTGTTGCGCCCGTCGAGCTCGACTCGCCTGACGACGGGAGCGGGCGGCTCTTTGTGACCGATCTGATCGGCGTCGTCCGGATCATCGACGCGGACGGCAGCCTGCGTGAAGAGCCCTTCCTTGACATCACCGACCGGCTCGCCGACCTGCGGCCGGGCTACGACGAGCGCGGGCTGCTCGGGCTTGCCTTCCACCCGGACTTTTCCGATAACGGCAGGTTCTTCGTCTACTACAGCGCCCCGCTCCGCGAAAGGGCGCCGGAGGGCTGGGACCACACCAGCCGGATATCGGAGTTTCATGTATCGGCAGATGACCAAAACCGGGCGGATCCCGGCTCCGAGCGGGTGATCCTTGAGGTCGACCAGCCGCAGTTCAACCACAATGGCGGCTCGATCGCCTTCGGTCCCGACGGCTACCTCTATATCCCGCTCGGCGACGGCGGCGCCGGCGGCGACAGAGGCCCGGGCCACCCGCCGGAGGGGAACGGGCAGAACACCACCACGCTGCTAGGCAGCATCCTGCGGATCGATGTCGACGGGGAGGAGGCCTACGGTATTCCTGAGGACAATCCCTTTGTCGGGGACGAAGGGGGGCGGGACGAGATCTACGCCTACGGGCTGCGCAATCCCTGGCGCATGACCTTTGATGCCGGCGGCGAGCACCACCTGTTTGCCGCCGATGCCGGGCAGGCGCTCTGGGAGTCGGTCAAGATCATCCGGAAAGGCGGCAACCACGGCTGGAACTTAAAAGAAGGCAGCCACGCCTTCGACCCGGAAAACCCGCAGGAGTCGCCGGAGGAGGTCCCCGAAGTCGGCCTCCGCGGCGAGCCCTTAATCGATCCGATCATCGAGTACCCGAACGCCAGACAGCCGGGCGGGCTCGGGGAGGTCGTCGTCGGCGGCTATGTCTACCGCGGCAGCGCCATCCCGGAACTTGCCGGACGCTACATCTTCGCCGAGTGGAACCGGGCGGGTGCCAGAGGCGACGGCATCCTGTTTGCCGCCACGCCGCCGGAGGGAGACGTCACCGGAAGGATGTGGGAGTTTACAGAACTCGAGGTGGTCCCGAACCGGACGGTCGGCGGTTTCATCCTGGCGCTCGGGCAGGACGCGGAGCATGAGCTCTACGTCCTGACCACCGGGAACCGGGGGCCGACCGGAGAGACCGGCAGGGTCTACCGGCTTGTTTCGCCGCCGGAAGGGGCCGAACCGACCCCGTCGCCCGGATTCGGCCTGTCCGTGCTTCTGATTGGCTTCGCCGCCGCGCTTCCGGTGCTGCGCCGGCGCTGATCCGATACTTTTTCTTCCAGTATATCCGGATGGCCGGGAACGGATGGGCTGATCTCATCCCGATGGTCTCTGGTCAATACCTATATCAGGCCGGGTGAGAATGGGTGAGGGATACACGTGAGCTGCCACCGGAGCCCTGCTGCAGTCATCGAGACGATCGCCGAACAGCTGCCCGGCCTGCGGGAAAGGATGCGGGACAACGCCGAACGGGATCTGTATGCCGCCGGAACACGTGCTGCACAGGAGTTGACTCTTTGATTGCCACAGTGCCCGCCCCCCGCCTCATCTCATGGAACATCACCCTCCGCTGCCCGCTGAAATGCGCCCACTGCTACGTGGACGCCGGCGACCGCGAGGCCGAGGGGGTGCTCTCCACAGAGGAGGCGTTCTGTGTCATCGACCAGATCCGCGAGATCGGGAGGCCGATCGTCGTGCTCTCCGGCGGGGAGCCGCTCATGCGGGAGGATCTCTATGCGATCGCGGAGTACGGGACGCGGCGGGGGCTCCGGATGGTCCTTGGCAGCAGCGGGTTTCTGATCGACCGGCAGGCGGCAGGGAGGCTGCGGAGGGCGGGGATCCGGGCGGCGGCGATCAGCATCGACTCGGTCGATCCGGCAGTCCACGACGCCTTCCGCGGCATGGACGGGGTCTGGGAGAAGGCCGTGCAGGCCGTCGGCCACTGTCTTGATGCAGGGATCGGGGTGCAGGTCAATATGTCGGTGATGCGTCCCGATTTTGCAGAGATCGAGGGGGTGATCGGGCTCGGCAGCGCGCTCGGCGTCCGCGACTACCACCTCTTCCTCCCGGTGCAGACCGGGCGGGGGCGGGGGATTAAGCAGCAGAGCCCCCGGGAATACGAGGACCTGATCCGCCGGATCCTGCTCGAATACCGGGAGAGCGCACTCCGCATCCGCCCGATATGCGCCCCGCAGTTCCGCCGCATCGCAGACGAGCTCGGGATCGATGCCAGATGGAGCCGGGGCTGCCTGGCCGGACTGACCTACTGCCGGATCTTTGCGACAGGGGACGTGACGCCCTGCCCGTACCTCCCGGTGAGCGCCGGAAACCTCCTCACCACCTCGTTTGGGGAGATCTGGCAGCACTCCGCCGTCTTTGCGGCGCTCCGGGATACGGATCGGCTCACGGGAAAGTGCGGGCGGTGCACCTATAAGGCGATCTGCGGGGGATGCCGGGCGCGGGCCTACCGCGGGGCGGCGGCGGTTCCGGTACAGTGGTGCGACGGCCTGGAGCAGCCGCAGGCGCCTGAGGGCGAGATCTGCGCAGAGGATCCCTTCTGCCCGTACGAACCGGGGGAGGGGGTGCGATGAACGACGGATTCCGGCCTGACCGGACGGATCTGCTGATCCTGGACGCCCTCCAGGACAGCCTCCCGCTGGTGGTCCGGCCCTTTGCGGCGATCGCCGGGCGGCTCGGCATCACCGAGAGCGAGCTTTTGCAGCGGCTCGTGCGGCTGCAGGCTGCAGGCATTCTCCGGAGCGTATCGCCGGTCCTGGAATCACGGCGGCTCGGGCTGGCCGCCGCAACCCTCATCGCGCTCGCCGTACCCGAAGAGCGGGTGCAGGAGGTCGCCCGTATTGTCAGCAGCTATCCCGAAGTCTCGCACAACTACCGCCGAAACCACCCCTACTCCATCTGGTTCACCCTCGCCGCTCCGACAGAGGAGCGGATTGCGGAGGTGCTTGCAGAGATTCTCCGGCGGACCGGCATCGGTGAGGAGGAGATGCTCGACCTTCCCACCGTGCACGCCTACAAGATCGATGTCCGGTTCTCCTGCTGCCCGGAGGAGGGTGCTTGTGGACCCGACTGACAGCGCCCTGCTCAAAGAACTTGAAGGCGGCCTCCCTCTCGTCAGCGAGCCCTTTGACGAGGTGGGGAGGAGGCTTGGCATCACCGGCGAGGAGGTGCTCGGCAGGCTGCACCGCCTCCAGGCGGAGGGTTTTGTCAGGAAGATCCGTGCCCGGATCAACCAGCGGGAGATCGGTATCACGGCAAACGCGCTTGTGGCCTGGCGGGTGCCGGATGATCAGGATCGGGGGGTCTATGCCCTTCTTGCCTCCCTGCCGGGCGTCTCCCACTGCTACCAGCGCCGGCCGATCCCGGGACGATGGGAGTATGCGGCGTATACGGTGCATCACGGCCGGAACCGGGAGGAGGTGCGTGCCGATATTGCTGCCGCCGCAGAAATCGCCGGGATCAGCGATTACGTCGTGCTCTTCTCCACAGAGGAGTTCAAACGCGTCCCGGCCGGCCGTATCAGCGAGATCGGAGGCGATCTGCGATGAACCGGATCACCCAGTGCATGCACGGGCGCGGGACGGTCAGCGGGGTGATGCGCCACCGCCACAAGCCCCGGAGCGAGGTGCCCGGCAGGTATCTCGCATTCTCCGGCATGTACCGCCCGGTGGTCTTCTGGAACCTCACGGATCGGTGCAATCTGCTGTGCACCCACTGCTACAGCCGATCGGGACCGGGGTGCGGGACGGAGGGGGAGCTCTCGACCGGCGAGGCCCTCCGCCTCATCGACGATCTCGCCTCGATGGGGGTGCCGCTCATCCTCTTCTCCGGCGGCGAGCCCCTGCTCCGCGACGATATCTGGGAGCTGGCGCGGCATGCCCGCGTGCGGGGGATCAAGATCGCGCTGAGCACGAACGGCACCCTGATCACCGCAGAGGCGGCCGAAGAGATCCGGGAGAGCGGGATCGAGTATGTCGGGATATCGCTCGACGGCGCAACGGCAGAGACGCATGACCGGTTCAGGGGTACTCCGGGCGCCTTTGCCCGGACGACCGAAGCATTCGCCCGCTGCCGGGAGACCGGCATCCGGTGCGGCGTCCGGGTCACGCTGACAACCGAAAACTACGGGGAGCTTGAGGATATCATCGATCGCGCCGCAGATCTGGGTGCATCCCGGTTCTGCCTGTACTGGCTCGTCCCCAGCGGGCGGGGGAGCGACGCCTACGGGAGGCTGCAGGTCTCCGGCAGCCAGGTGACCGGTGCATTGAACCTCCTCTATCGAAGAGCGAAGGAGACCGATCCCCTCTCCATGGAGTTCCTCACGGTCGACGCCCCGCAGGACTGCATCCACCTCCTCGCCTCGATGGAGCGGGACGGCTCGCCTGATCTTTTGGAGGCGGGAGCGCTCGTGGCATCGTTGAACGGGGGGTGCAGCGCCGGCACCCGCGTGGCAAACATCGATCCCCGGGGAAACGTCTACCCCTGCCAGTTCGCGCGCCTGCAGGAGTTTTGGATCGGCAATATCCGCGACCGGCCGTTTTCCAGCCTCTGGGAGGACCCTGAAAACCCGGTCCTCCGTCAGTTCCGGAAAAAGCCGGCAGCATTTCTGGGGAGGTGCGGGAATTGCCGGCACCGGGAGCTCTGCGGCGGGGGCTGCCGGGTGCGTGCCTATGTGGCGGGCGGGGACTTTTCGGCAGCGGATCCGTTCTGTTTTATCGGGGATCTGGAGGACGATCTTATGCTGTAGCCGGGGGTGGTGCGCGATACATCTCCGGGCCGTTCCCATCCGGCAAGCGGTCTCGGTATAGTAAAAGGAAAGCATCCTGCCCTATCGCCAGGGAGGGGGCGGGTGGCTACTACCCCTCCCCGTCCGCGCGTTGTGATGCCTCAGGAATGAGGATCTCCACTGAAGAATCGTGCGTCTTTTCCTACCACTCCAGGAGTCTCCAGTGATTATTGCCCTCCTCATCCGCTCCGTACTCGAATACGACAGATTTTCCATTGAGACGGGTCCATTGCGGGGTGGAAGAGTGGAAATAGACCGTTCCACGGTAGTTTCCCGCAAGGCTGCCGGCGCTCCCCGTACCGATGAATGAAGCAGTGTACATTGCCATTTCGCCGCTTTTTGACGTAATCACTCCGATATCCTCCCCATACTGGGTATCCGCGGATCGCCACACACTCCAGCCGGTTGCCATCTCCTCTGCATCGATCCCCAGCAGTTTGCCGGTTGAACGGTCTGTCGATTCAATCTTCGGGCCGGTCTCGAGGAGTTCGATGATTCTCGTGCCAGTGATCTTTCCCCGAAACTCGCCGATCAATTCGCCGCACATCTCCGCATACCTCCCATCCTGTCATCTTCTGCACCCTCCCCGGATTGTACGATGCGTACAGGGAATATCCAATCCTGTTCCGGCTCGCAGGGGAGGGCGCAAGTTCCCTTTTTTGCAACGGAAAATAAAAGCGTATCTCCTGATGGGTGTTCCCGGACAGCGGCTGATATGTTCGGCCGGGATTGTCCGGGGCTGTTTCGGCAGGTGAGCCGGGATCTCGAGTTACCCGGCAGGATCGATGATCCTCCGGGTGGATGAACGAGTGGTGCGGCATTCGGGGACCTATCGATTCCTGCCGTGATCCAGGACTGGGGAAAAAAATGACGCGCTTGCCGCGCTTCACCGGAGCGCGACGAAGATGCCGTAGAACTCGTAGGTATACGGGCAGAAGATCTGCTGAAATCCTGCGTCGATGAGTTTTTCGCGGTATTTGCCGAACGTATCCAGGAATCCGAAGCTGTTGTGGCGTTTCTCGATCATCCCCTCCGCCTCGGCCTCAAAAACGCCGCTCTCCGCCATATGCCGCCGCCACCGGTCGCGATAGAGCGCCTCCTCCCAGTCGCTCTCGGGCTTGAAGACGTCTCCGTTGATGAAGCGCCCTTCCTCGTTCAGGGTTGCCCGGATGCGGCGGATCACCGCTGTCCGGTCTGCATCGGTGAGGTGGTGCAGGCAGAGGGTCGAGAAGACCACGTCGAACCGCTCCTCCGGCCAGACGTCCCGGAAATCCCCTTCGATGAACCTCACGGCGGAAAGCGCCGGTTTCGCCCGGGCGACGGCGAGCATCTCCGGGGTCATGTCGATGCAGGTGATCTCCGCCTCCGGGCATCGCGCCAGGATCTGCTCGGTCACAAAACCGGTCCCGCTGCCCAGTTCGAGGATCGAGGCAGGTTCGGCCGGCACGTGATCGACCGCCGTGCCGAAGAAGAGACAGGCCTCGGGTATGATCTTCTGGATCAGTGCCTCGTAACGGTCGGCCTTGTCATTGAAATGCTCTTTCGCTTTCATCCCGGTTCCCCTGCGTTCAGGGTAGCTATTGGCGCGGGCGGCAATTAATCTGTTCGGAGAGTGCGGGTGCGGGAGCGGCTGCGTATTATCCTCGGGATTTCCCGGTGTGCCCGGCAGCCTGAACCGGTGGTTGCCCGCCCGGCTATCAGGATTGCGAGATCTAATTGATTCCTCCTCCCTCAGGCATACAGATGCAGTCGTCTGTTGGTCGAAGAGGTGTAGGGCGATTGAATAAGGCCGTCAGTAATCCATTGAAGACTCGATCAGTAAAGATTTATTCTGGTTGTTGTATACTCACGCATATAGTCGACATTCTGGAGGATTGAAATGGAGGATCTTGAAGATGAAGTTCGATTGGGAGTGAGAGAGGTTGACATTCCGGATTTCCTTAGCAAAGAGGATAAAGAACAACTGGATAAACGTAGCATCAGAAAGCAGAAAGTGCGAAAGGAAGAAAGAGAACCTGCGGAGACAACACACTTCGACAGAGCCAGGTACTCACGTGGGGCTTTGGATTCTGATAACGATTACGGGGCTATTGACGCTGCTGGAACATTCCAGGATCGGGAGCTGCGGGGTATTATTATCGGCTGGACTGATAAGGAAGACAGAGGTGCCGGCAGGTCATTGCTCGAAGAAGTCTATTTTTCATTGCCTGGCAGGATTAACGCCCTGGAGCTGGTAAACTTTGCACATGTTCAAGAAACTCCGTTCAAGATAAATCTCTCTCCTGATGCGTTGAAGTTTGATTATTACCTTGTCAAAATACCTGTCAATATCCTCCTGCCGGAAACAACGAAGATCGAGGTACTGGCAATGAAAGCGGAGATCATCTCAATGGGAGAGATTAACCGGGAAATTATTGCTTATGACATATTTCCAAAGGATACACCCAGAACCAGGGAGATTGCAAAAGGCAACCTCAAGATAGGGATTTCCGATGTACTCACATTTGTGCCCCATCCGGCAATTCAACCTCTGTCGAAGTGCTTGGATTGTAATATTGAATTCCCGATCAAATGGGAATCAAAGAGTTATGAGATCGAAACTTCGGATACAGGAAGTAACCCCGTTTACTGGAGGGTCAATGATGAGTTTATTGCCGGCTGTTTCGAGGCGTACTGCATCATTCAGGCTCCGAAAGGGATTCCCGTCTCGCTCCGGGTAAACCTTGAAGGGAAAGCCAAACCGTCTTTGCACGCGACACTGATGAACATGATCTTTAGAAATCCGGTTGCCACATTTCGAGCCGACGAGCAGATCTACCAGATCAACTGAATATCTCGCGAAAATGGATGGCGAATATCGCCGTCTCCTTTCATCCTGCATGGTTTCTCCCGGGGTTTGCGTGGTTCATGCGAACAATCATGTATGTGCCGGCGACGGCGCAGGCGCAGCCATGAAACCACAGAAGTCCAGGGCCACAGGCATACAACAGGACCATGGCGGGGATGCTCACCGCCCAGTTTCATATAATACCGCGTATGAAGCCCCCGATGGGGGCTACAGGCGCAACGGATGAACATCCATGAGTTTTCTGGAGCATCACGGATCCGGTATCTCCCGGGTCTCCCGGTAGAGTGGACCGTGGGGGACATCCCAACGGGGGGGACCGGGGAGGGGGAGACCCCCTCCCCGCAGGCCGCCTCCCCCCGGATGAAGCGCCGGTGGAAAGCCGTGCAGGGGAGCGGAAAGAGCAAAGTAGCCTGCATCGGTGCGTTCCAGCACGAGGGGGACTGTCATAGGAATGGATGGCGCCTGTATCTTCATGCGATCATGCCTTCTCAATCGCTATAATGTCCTGTCGCTCGAAGCAGGTGCTGTTGCCGCTGCAGACCCGGGAGTGTGAAATTATCGTCAAGCCCGGAAGCTGGCCGGGCAATGTGAGCAGTTCCGGCCTGCGAGCGTGGGGAGGCGCAGGAAAGATGAGGAGGCTGTGGCGGTGAATGGATTATGGAGCCACTCCCCGTTGCCTCTGATCCCGGAAGACAGAAATGGCAACTCTTATGGATGCTCTGATCGACCGGGAATATAATGGCCCGATTCGCCGATACTGCAGCTGCCGTCCTCTCGTATGCAAAGACCCTCCCGCAATCGACGTATATCTCGTTTCTCGGTTTTCTTTTGGGGGTGGCGGGGGTGCTCGTCTCGTTCCAGTATGCCATCCTCCGCATCATCCCGGCGGAGTTCACCCTCCGCTACATCTACTTAAACGTGAATGCCCCGACGCTCTCCGCCATGTTCTTAAACAACTATATGCACAACCCGATGGATGCCTCGCATATCGCCAGCAACCTCCCGGCGACAGTCTTTCTCATCGCCGCCGTCTTTACCGCAGGAACGATCCTGCTGCCGGCCTTCGGCTGCCGGATGCCGCAGGGGTTCTTTCCGGCGACCTACCTGGTATTCTTCCTCCTGCTCCCCTTTCCGATCTCCGGGATCTCGATCTGGTCCGCCCGGATCATGGGGAAGGTCTGGTCTTCGGGCTTCTCAGGGATCAACTATGCCCTGCTGGGCCTGCTCTTCTTCCTGATGCTCTCACGGCTGTATATCGGCACGCTCCGGGACACGGGCAGGGATGCCTGCCGCTCGGCATTTGCCCTCCTTCTCGGGACGTTCCTTCTCCTCGCCCTCGCGATCTTGTTCATCTTCATTGACCTGCACGCCACGCACATCAACGTCTACGCCCATCTCGGCGGGTTTCTGCTGGGGCTGATCGTGCCCGCGCTTGTCGGACTGCTGCTTTCGGCAGAGGATGCCCGGCAGAAGGCACTGGCGGCGGCGATGATCGGGCTGGTGGTGCTCGCGCCCGCGGTGGGGTGGCTGGCAATGCCGTATTGATGCAGGATTGCATCGAGGCCCGCTGGATCCCGTCACGCCGCCTCCGGCGGGAGGGGGATGCCCGGCAAACCCATGGCCATGGCGGATAGCCTTAAGTGAACCGGGCGAATGTAAGGATCGATATCGCCGATGCGGGCGGTATCGATCGTGGAGGGATCAGATGCCTGAGTTACGTCTTACCGATGCCGAAGCCGCGACGCTTCGGAATATGCTGGAGATATACCTCTCCGATCTCCGCATGGAGATCTCAAACACCGACCGGATGGATTTTCGCGAACGGCTCAAGGAGCAGGAAGAGAGACTGAACAGGGTGCTGGAGGCGCTCAAAGGACGGGATGTATCAGAGTAAGCAGGCTTATCGAGAAGAGCGCCGGCCTCTCATGAAGCTGCGGCACCACCCCCTCTCTCTCCATCGGGCGGAGGAGCTCTGCTGTTCCCTGCAGCCGGCGGACGATAGAGAGGGATAATGTAGCATGAGAAGGATAGAGATGTCGTATGAAAGTCGGCATCGTCATTCATTCCCGAACGGGCAACACGCATTCGGTGGGCGGGAAACTCATGGAGGCCCTGATTGAGGCCGGGCACGAGGCAGAGATCGAACGGGTACTGCCGGCAGGCGGCGAAGGAGGCCGTGAGAGGGAGATCGTGATCGAGAATCCTCCGGATGTGGGCGCATACGATGCGGTGGTGTTCGGCGCTCCGGTGCACGGGTTTTCCGTCTCCAAGGAGATGGAAACCTATCTCGTGCAGGTACCGTCGCTTCGCGGCAAGAAGATCGCCTGTTTCGTCACAAAAGGCCTCCCTTTTTACCGGACCGGCGGCACCCAGGCGATCTCCCGGATGAAAGACCTCTGCGAGGCAAAGGGCGGCACCGTCTGCAAAACAGGCATCGTGATCTGGAACAAGCAGCGCGAGGAGCAGATCGCCGGGCTTGCCGAGGAACTGGCCGGATGCTTTGCGGCGATCCCGGCGTGAACTGCGTAACACTAGCCATTCCAGCCATCTGACGGCACATAGAGCGCGGAGCGGCGCCCGGGGGTTGCGGGGAACCTCCCGGGCACATCCCCCCCGCAACACCGGGTATACAGTCGATATCCCGATACCCGGATCCGGTTTTCCCCCGCCTTCCCGCTCCAGTGGGCCGTGGCGGGTATATTAGATTTCCACAAATGAGTTGATTTCCTGCGAAACGCAGATGAGGCCGTTCTACGGCCACAGGCGTGATTGACGAAGATCGACGCATTCGGTGCAATAACGCGACTCCGGTTTTGTATCTATCCCAAAGCAGTGGACGGTGGAGGGCATCCCAATGGGGTGGGGTCAGGGGAGGGGAGACCCCTCCCCTGGAGGCGATAGCCGGGAGGAAGCCGTGTACGAGAGCGGAACGCACAAAACGGTAAGGATGTTTGATTATCAGGGATGAGTTGTTTTCATAGTACACCTATCCCCGGATCGAAGACGACCCCGACCGCCGGATCCCGGAACCTTGATTGAAGGGAAGGAAAAATGTACTGATTGCAATGATCCTTTCCCCTTCATTCTACCGCCGGGACACCGTGACCGTCGCAAAGGACCTGCTCGGATGCTTTCTCGTGCATGCCGAAGATGGGAGGACGGCGATCGGGCGGATCGTCGAGGACGAGGCCTATGTGAGGGATGACCCGGCAGCCCACTCGTTCCGGGGGAAGACGAAGCGGAACAGCGCCATGTTCGGCCCGGCGGGCCACGCCTACATCTACCGGATCTACGGCCTGCATACCTGCGTCAATGTCGTGACCGGGCCCGAAGGCATGGGGGAGGCGGTCCTGATCCGGGCGCTCGAGCCGGTTTTTGGGATCGATCTCATGCAGGAGAGGCGGGGGACGGCCGATCCGGCCTCGCTCTGCAGCGGCCCGGGGAAACTGGCGCAGGCGCTCGGGATCACCATGGACCTGAACAACACCTCGCTTGTGGACGGCCCCCTTCAGGTATGGTCGCAGGACAGCCTGCCCGGCTACCGGCCGGGCGAGATCGTGCAGACGACCCGGATCGGGATCACAAAGGCGGCCGATCTCCCCCTCCGGTTCTACCTGAAGGGAAACGGGTTCGTATCAAGGCGGTGATGTGGTCGGCAACAGCCGGGCTACCGGTCCTTCTTCATCGCCTCTGCCCGGAGATCCTCTGGCATCACCTCGATCGCATAGCGCAGGGAGACCCGCGGCATGGCGTGTTTGTTCCGCATGACGTAGTCAAACACCTCTCTCTCGTGCAGGCGGCTTGCCTCCTTGAGAAGCCACCCGTAGCCCTTCCGGACCATATCGTCCTGATCGGCGAGGAGCAGGTCAGAAATCTCCAGCACATCGGGAAGAAACCCGCCCCGGCGTGCCGGGATGATGAGCGATACCGCCGCCGCCCGCCGCAGCCACCGGTTCCCGGACTGCGTCCAGCGTTTCAGCTCCTGCACGCACTCCGGGTACATCTCAACGAGGCTGCCGACGGCATGGCTGCAGAGACCGTCGCAGGCGGCCCAGTTGGTGATGCAGGTCTCCATCCAGCGCCGGAAGACGGCGATGTCCCCGGGTTCGTAACGGTCGGCGAGCTGCCGAACCCACGTGGATACCACGAACGCCTCCTCCATCATCCCGGATGCATAGAGTTCTTCGCAGAGCAGAAAGATATCCTGCTTATCGCGTGATCTGACCTCTTTCCAGTACTTCTTTGCGATTGCGGTTGCGGCGGACGTCTTCATGCCGTAGCACGCGACCTCCTCCTTGAAGAACCGTTGCGCATTCTTCCGGATCTCGGGATCCGCGAGCGCCGCGAACTCCTGCCGGATCGCTTCGACGACCGGGTCCATATGTGATGTTTGGGGGAGCCGGGAGATAAGCGATGCGCTGCCGTACACGGCTGCCCGGATCCGCATGCGGAGGTGCATCCGGAAGGGAATGGGGAGCGGGTTCTGATGCCCCTGCAGCAGCTGCGATAGTATGCATGTATCTCCTGTGTGCGGTCACAGGATCGAGAGTTGACGAAAAGGAAGCATAAAAACCCTCACGTTTGCATGCTGGCTTGAGGGGGGACAACCTATGTATGGTCACGACTGTTATGAATCTGCCCTCATTGCGGCTGGATGAAGGGGGAATGCAGAATGGCACTTTCAGATGAGGAGATCAAAAAACAGGCCGTCGACGGGCTGTACTGGGACACGAGAGTGGATGCCGCGAAGGTTTCCGTCCAGGTCGAAAACGGCCGTGTGATTCTCACCGGCACCGTTCCCGGCTATAACGTTCGCATGCGGGCAGCGGAGGATGCCTGGAATGTCGATGGGGTCGTGTGGGTGGAGAACAGGATCCTTGTCAGGCCTCCGCCGGCCGTACCTATCGCAAGTGACGAGGACATCAAAGAGTCGGTGGTGCGGGCACTCGCGGAGGATCTGGAAACGGCAGATATCCGGGTTCTGGTGAATGATGCCACCGTTGTCCTTGAAGGATCCGTGGACGAATACTGGAAGAAGAGCGAGGCAGAATGGATTGCATGCAGAGCCCGCGGAGTGTGCGATATTGAGAACAAACTCGCGGTAGCCCCGACCATGAGTATTATGGACAGGGCGATCGCCGACGATGTCCGGGCTGCTAATGAGCGGAACCGCAACGTAAATATCGGGGATGTGGACATCACCGTTACAGATGGCGTGGTCACCCTCTCCGGATCGGTGCCGAACCGGGCTGCCCTGAGGGCAGCGGTCAATGCCGCTGAGTTTACCAGAGGCGTGGTGGATGTCGTTGATGAGCTGGCCATTGAAGCACCCGGAGAGAGGGTGGAGGCCGTCTGTTGAGCAAAAGGAGGAGGAGATATATGGCATTGAGAAGGCCGCCGTCAGATATCTGGCGCGACTATGAGGAGATAATGGCAGATATGCGGAGGCGTTTTGGCGAGATGATGCGCGGGTACGGAAGAGCCCTGCCGGAACCCGAAATGCCGAGCGCCGGGATCACCATCGACGTCCGGGAGCACGAGGATGAAGTTCTCGTGGCGGCAGACCTGCCCGGTGTGGAGAAACAGGATATCCGCGTCCGGCTGCTGGATCCGCGAACCCTGCGGATCTCCACCGAGCGGAGAGAAGAGCGGGAGGAGGAGAGGGAAGGATTCTACCTGCGCGAGCGCACCTACGGGGCCATGTCGCGGGCCGTCCCACTCCCGGCGGATGTAACCGAGGAGGGTGTTTCGACCAGCTTTACAAACGGCGTGCTCGAGGTGCGGCTGAGGAAGACTGCGGAGGCCCGGGGAAAGGAGATACCCATCGAGTAATCGAGTGGAGCGGGAGGAAATCCCCCGCTCCCGTCTTCCTGTGATTTCCGCGATTGTCCGCTTTTTTTATGGATACTCAGGAAATACTGCGTCTGTTCCGCACGAAGACGCACCAGGCATTCCCCCTGCGGATCTACCACGTCCGTCCTGCTTCAAACGACAGGCAATCGCCCGCCGGGGAGTTTCTCAACACCGGCAGCCTGTCGCTGCGCCATGGATGAAAGGGAACGTTTATGGGCAATGATAATCGAGTGGGATTCACCAGGGGCCTCTATCGCGAAGATCTTGAATCATGGAACATGCGGGAGAGAAGATATGAAGGTGCTCGTCATCATGGGCAGCCCGAGGAAAGGGAACACGTACGGGGCGGCGGAACAGATCAGGGAGATCATGCAGTCGTTTTGCGATATTGAGTGGGAATACCTGATGCTGGGGGACTACGATCTCTCCCAGTGCCGGGGGTGCTTTGTCTGTTTTGATAAAGGCGAGGAGCACTGCCCGATAAAGGACCGCGCCCCGGAGATTGAGCAAAGGATGCTCGATGCAGACGGGGTGATCTTTGCGTCGCCGGTCTACGGGATGAACGTCTCGGGTCTCATGAAGACGTTTGTCGATCGATTCGCATACATCTTCCATCGCCCCAGGTTCTTTGAGAAAAAAGCCCTCCTCCTTGCAACCACGGGGGCGCTGGGGCTCCGGGAGACATTGGACTATCTCGACCTCGTGGCCCGGGTCTGGGGCTTTGATCTGGCAGGCCGGGTCGGCCTGGCGACCCCTCCGGTTACACTTCCGCCATACCGGCAGCGGGAGAACGAGCGGACCCTGCAGGCAGGGGCTGAAGCCTTCTACCGTGCTCTCCGGCAAAGCACCCGATCCCCGCCGGGCTTTAAGGACATCATGATATTTCACGGCCAGCGGGCATCTTTTTCCGAACTGATGGATCTCTTTCCGGTCGATTATGCGTACTGGAAGGAGCAGGGGTGGCTGGAGAAGGGGGCGAAGTACTTCGTGGATGTCCCGGTAAACCCGGTCTATGACGCAATCGGCAGGCTGCTCGAGTGGAGGACGCGGCGGCAGGTGCGGCGGGATCAGGCTGAAGCGTGGTGATACGCCCCCTCGTCCTCTTTACCTCTGCACGCAGGAAATAAAGCCGGGAAAGGGCGGTCAATATCCCTGCCCTGCGTTGATGATGGAGATCCTCCCCTCTGTGACCGGAGCGATCGTGCCGTGCTTTTGGATATACGCGGAGAGCGCGTCTCTATCCAGAACCGTGGTATCGGAGACGTTTCCTTCGGGCTGTGAGGCGAAGATCGTATACCCGTCCCCGCCCCCGGCGAGCCACCGGTTGACCAGCACCACGTATTCGGCATCCGGATCAAGCGGCACAAACATCCCTTCCCGCTCAATAGAGACGTTTACGACCCGTGAGCCCGGGTTCTGCACCTCCTGTACGATGCCGCCTTCATAGGCGGCGGCATAGGGCGGGTTGCTCATATCGATGGTCACACAGAGCCCGCTCACCTGCAAAAACCCGCCCGGGCCGATCCCGGTATGGTCCGGGCCGAGCGCGGAGGCGCTCATCTCCAGCGCCTGCAGGATATCCTTCCCGGTCATCCGGATCCGGATGACGGTATCTTCAAAGGGCAGGATCTCCGCAACCATGCCGGAGGAGATCGGCCCGGCCGGATAGACCGTATCCGTCCTGATGGAGCCGCTGTTGACGAACGCCACATCGGCGTCAGGGAAGCGGTCCCGCCATGCATCGGCAATGAGGTTTCCTGCTGCCGCTTCACCGGTCCGAACAGTACTCTTCCGGGTATCGAGCGGTGTCCCCGTCTCCCCGATCTCCAGATCCGTTGAGGCACGATACAGCCGGTAGTATGGCTGCAGGAGGGCATCGATCGCCGGGTCGCCCTCGATGCCGCCGTCCAGGCAGACGGTCGTCCAGACCGGATCGTCGATGCCTCCGCCCGAGTACGTAAACTCGAGAAGACCCAGCCGTTCGCCTCTCATATCGCCACACACGATGATCGTCCTCCAGCCCCGGGGGCCGTCCACCGTCTCGTAGAGGCGGATGGAGCCATCCCCGTCGACGATGAGATCGATCCCATCCACCTGCCCGGCAATCTCCCGGCAGGACGCAGGCCCGATCTGCGTAACCGCAATCACGAGGTCGGCACCTCCTGATCGGAGGCTGTCCGCCATTGTCCGGGCGACGCCTGCCACATCGGGGTTTATCGAAACCTCCGCCCCTCCTGCAGACAGGAGCGCAAGGTCGGGCGTCATCAGGCCGAATACGCCTATCCGGACGCCCGCCTCGGTGAGGATCACGGACGGCCTGATGGCGGAGGCAAGCGTGGGATTGTCAGGGTTGATATTTGCACAGACGACCGGGAAGCCTGCATACCGGAGGGCGTTGGCGTAGGTCTCGCTCCCGAAGTCGAACTCGTGGTTGCCGGGACAGGCTGCATCGTATCCGGCGGCGGTCGTGGCCTTCATCTCGGGCTCACCCTGAAACGTATGGTAAAAGTGCCCCATCATGTCATTGCCCGTGGAGACCAGCAGCACTCCGTCGGCATCGGTGCGTAGCTGCCGCACCAGAGCGCTGATCCGGCTTATGCCGCCGACAAACTCCCCGGTCTCGTTGGCATAGGGGGCAAGCCTGCTCTGCATGTCGGATGTGGTGACCACCGCAAAGCGGACGGGCGGCTCAGCGGCCCCGGGCAGGCTCGCCGACCAGATGACGGCAATAACAAGGACAGCGGCAACAGCAGTGCAGATGGAGATCAGGTTTCTTGGATGCATCTCCTCACTCCGGCGAATTGCTCATGGATGAAGATGTTCTCTTCTTCGACGTGATGAATGAATCGATTTTTAAAAGAGAGGGCATGTCCTGGACAGAAGACCTTTCTGGGCAGAAGGCCGATGCCTATCGCCTGCCGAGGGGATGCCTGACAGACAGGCGATTCAGGGCGGAAAGGGCCCGCTCAAAGATTGATCCTGCCCCTGATGATATATGGTGCTGCACCGTTGCCTGAACAAATACTCCGAAAATCTGCGTCCAATATCGGTATGGATTCAGGTGCCTCCTATCTCCTCTACAAATCTGGTATCCGTGCTCTGATGGATGCCGTCAACGTGCGGAAACTGCCAGCGCCCGGGCGATGCTGCCTGCCCATTCCTCGATCGCATTCCAGTCGCGGAAGTCGCCCTCGGGGAGGATTGCCCGGGCGGCCGGCAACTTCCGGAGCGCCCGGTGCGCAAAGCCGAGTCTGCCCGGATCCAGTGCGCCGAAGAAGACTTTGTGGTCTTTCGGGCGGACGATCTCCCGGAGTTCGCCGAGTTCTTCTGGCTCCAGCTCCGGATCATCCACCGAGGTGATCCCGGGGCCGAGTTCGAGCGGCCCGCTGCTGAACAGCCAGACCGGGCGGTCGGCCAGGACGGCGCGGTTCTTCCGCACGAACTCCATCGCCTCCTTCATCCAGTGCCCCATATATACGGCGCTCCCGATCACGACGGCGTCGCAGTCTCCCGGATCCGGGGCCGCATCGGCGCTTCGGGCCTCCGCCTGCACGCCGTGCTGCCGGAGCTTCCCGGCGATGAACTCCGCAATCTCCCGTGTGGAACCGTACCTGCTCGCATAGACAACGATGGCTTTCATGTGTGCACAGCCTCGCGTATATTTCTAGACAGCATCTGATGTTCTCACAGCATAAATGTGACTGCGGAGGTGGGAGCGGCGCGTTTTTCTGTTACGCCCCGGACTGCATCTCCGCTTCCGCCGGTTTCTTCATCGTTTTACCCGGCGTTGTCTCTCTATCAGCGGGACGTATCGCCTCACCCGGCGCTTCCAGTGTATCGGTCGTCACTTCTTCGGCACGCCCTCCGAAGTAGAAGCCGATCATCGTGGCAGACGCTCCTGTCAGCACTCCCGGCATATTCTGGAGCAGGGCCGCAGATTCCGGTGGAAGCCCGGAGGTTCCTCCGATGAAGAGGATATAAAATACCGCCGCCGCAATAATGAAGATCACCCCCACCATCTTCGAGAACCGTGACATCCCTTTTCTCTGCGGAAGAGATGCGAGCAGTTGATCGACAACTTCTCTCCGCTCGTCTCTGGTAAAGTCGTTGAAGAACGTGCCCTCGTTCATCCTGTCGATGATTGCACACTTGATCCGATGTCCATACCAGATATTCAACAGCCAGGGAAGCACGATAAGGAATGCCGCCAATGCGAGCACCACGAGAAATTACAGAAATAGGTCCACAGTACCCATCCCCTGAATAAGTGACTGGTGCACGCAGTGTATGATAAACATTTCCTGTACAGTTTGCGACGGCACCTGGAACAATCAATTGCGCCGTGCGGGCAACGGGCGCGGGCGATGACAATCGAGACATGCCTCAATTTTGTGATTTCGGCTTGATTTGATGCAAAAATCCTCTGACCGGCAGGAAGACCCCTCGCCGTCACGGCGATAGGCGGGTAGATGCCAGAAAAGCGGAATCCTGTTTATGGGGCGCTTCAACAGTGGGTGCTGCCGGATTGCAGATCGTGCGGGATATCCTCCATATCAGAGGCGCTGATGCGGGGCATAGTAATCCGGGAATGCGCCTTTCCTCTCCGACTGCCGTGCTGATCGTTTGCAGATATCCAATCTGCATTATGCAGCTGTTCTCAGCGTGAATAGAAACGCCGCCCCTTCCGAAGGGCAGCCCGGCACCCGGTCTTCGACCCATATCTCCCCGCCATACCGCTCGACCAGGATCTGCACCAGGTAGAGCCCGAGTCCTTCGCCGACGCCCCGTTTCTTCTGCTCGTACCGGTGGAAGATGGCATGCTTCTCATCGTCGGGGAGGCCCGGCCCGGTGTCCTCGACGGAAACCCGGACGAACCCGTCCCGTTCTTCCACCCGGATGGCGATCTTGACGTCGGGACCGCCGTGTTTTGCGGCGTTGCCGATCAGGTTGTTGAAGATCACGGAGAGCAGGTCGTCGGCTTCGACCCGGCAGTGCGTCTCATCATAATGCGAAACGCTTCCCGGGAAGCCCTCGATCACCCCCCTGACCACCGCATCGAGATCCATCGGTTTGAGTTCGGACGATGCCTGATGAATCCGGCGGATGGTGGAGACGGTGCCAAGTATCTCGATGCTCTTCTGGATGCTCTTCAGGAGGTTCTTTATGTATCCGGCCTCCTCTCCGTCAAGCATGTCGGCGAGCAGTTCGGCATAGAGGCTTGAGACGTTCTCGGTGTTGCGGATGTCGTGGGTGAGGATATCGAGATAGAGGTTCGCCTCCATATTCGCGGCCTCCAGTTGCAGGTGCAGCCGGCGATAATTCTCTTCGCTCTCAAGGAGCGAGAGCTCCGAACGCCTCCGCTCGGTGACATCCCGCATAATACACCCTGAGCAGTATCCCCGGGTGGTGGGGATGGTGAATACTCTCTGCTGGAGGTACCGGGTCTCTCCCTGGACGGTGCGGGCCTGCACTTCCTGGAGACGATTGTTGTACGGATTGATGCCGTCCCGCAGATCCGATCCCACACCGCACGATACCGTGTCTGATGGTCGGGATCCGCCCACTCCGTATTTACAACGCGAAGCTGGATCTCACAGCCGGGTTTCCCCAGCACATCCTTGGCGGCAAGGCCGGTTATCGTCTCCATGCCCTGATTCCAGGTGATGATCCGTCCTGTCTCATCGGTGAGAACGATGCCGTCTCCGGAACACTCAATCAGGTTCCGCAGCTGCTCCTCACGCTCTTTGAGCGTTTCCTCCGCCCGCTTGCGCTCGGTGATATCGCGGTTCAACGCCAGATACCCGGTTACCCGGCCGTTCTCCCCGAAGAGAGGAATGGTCACGCCCTCAACCTCGATCGGGGTTCCGTCGCGCTGATACTGCCGGATCTCAACGCGGTATTCGCCTGTCTCATGGAGCATGTGGAGTGATTCCGCCAGCTGCTCGCTGGAAAAATCGGAACGAATCACTTCATAAACGGGCTTTCCCATCGCTTCATCGGCTGTCCATCCATAGAGTCGTTCTGCGGCGGGATTCCACATGGTGATCCGGAAGGAGGCATCCGTACCGATGATCACATCGTGGATATGGGATAATAGCCGTGCCTGGTACGCCAGCTGCTCTTCCGCCTGCCTGCGCGCGGTGATGTCGATGCCAATACCGCCCACATACTTCCTCCCGGAAGCATCCTTGAAGGGAAACTTGCAGTTCAGCCAGTAGGTAGCACCTCCCTCCGGATTGGGCGTCTCCTCCACAAACTCAATGGCCCGGTCTCTCTCAAGAACAGCACGGTCGTTCTCCCTGAATTGCCCGGCGACATGCGGAGGCCAGAGTTCAAAATCAGTCTTTCCCTGCCAGTCTGCCAGTCGAACGTTGAGACGGTCCCCAAAGGATCTGTTCATGTATACGTAGCGCCCCTCTTCATCCTTCATCCAGGCCATTGCAGGGCTGTTATCCATGAATGCTGTAAACCGCTCTTCGCTTTCCCGGAGTGTCTCCTCTGCCTGCCTGCGCGCGGTGATATCCTTGAGTACCGCCTGAATCGCCGGATTCCCTTCATAAGCCGTCAATGCTGCCGTCACATCGACGTGTATCCGTCTGCCGTCCGGCAACTGCATGGGCATCGAGATGGGCGGAAGTGATTCTCCCTGCACCAGTTTTGACATACCCTCCGAAACGGTATCGAGCATCTCTGCGGGTAGCGTGGAAAAGACGGATCGACCCCCGAGATCATGGATGCTCTGCACGCCGGTGAGGCGGAGGGCTGCAGGGTTGGCATAGAGAAGCCTGCCCTCGAGATCGTGGACAACGATGGCGTCCGGAGACCGCTCGACCATGGCCCGATATCGCTCCTCGCTCTCACGAAGGGCTGCCACCGCGCTCTGCAGTCCCAGGTTCCTGTCCCGGAATGCATCGTTCTCCTTCTGCAGCTCGCGGGTCCGCTCTAAAACGAGCCGTTCAACTTCTTCGGAGATATCCTGTGAACCTTCGTTCTTGCTGACGGGATCGGACTTCTTCTGTGTGGTTCCTGGGGGTGTCGACATCGGATCCGGGTCTCCGTTGAAAAGACAGCATTAATATGGTTACACACAGAGTTATAACGATATCCCTGTCGGGAGTACAGGGGAAGTATACTGCTTTTTTAAAAAGAATCGCGATAGAAACAGTCTTTGACATTCTCTCACAAACAGAATGCCTCGATTGTATATAGGATGCAGGGCACACACTTTTCTAACCCCGCCGATGGCGATGTGCCGGGACATCGGGCATAGCCCATACGACCCCGGGCGCTCACCAGCCGATTCGGGGGAGTTTAGTCTTTGAAGTGCTGAAAGGGCAGGCTCTTCCCCGCCGATGACCGGAGTTTTTGGCTCCTCAGGGAAGAGCTCAGTTGGGCTCGTCCGACCTGATTTATGAGGAGGCGATCATGCATGCTGCACGGACCAGACAGGACGAACTGCTCACCCTGCTGCGGAATCCTGCCACCGGAAATGCACCTGCTTTCAGGGGCGGTGCAATGGTGGATTCGATAACGGCGAACGCTTTCCCATCAGGGACTAAATACAGGGAATCCTCCGTAAGGACGATGCCTTCGGGTGGAACCGGAAGCAGCAGAGAGGATACGACTGGTTCAGCCCCTTTTATGATCTGATGGATCGGTTGATCTGTGATGCCGGCACCCGGTTCGCCGATCATGGTTATGCCGGCAGCCAGCAGGACAAAGGGAGTGTCCGGGATATCCTCCTGTTTATTGGGGCGTTTGCCGGTCTGTATCCCCATCTGCGAATAACATATCATTGCGTCTGCGTTTTCCCTCCTGCAGGTGGCACCTGCGGTGATGGGTCCTCCTGGCAGGTTCGGTTAGAATCAGGTCATGACAATTAATGCTTTCTAAAAGTTTTGGGTATATCCCGGGTATCAATTTCCGGATGACCAGATCTCCTCTCAACATCTAGAAAAATAATGCTGATTTATGCTTTATTTTAGATAATAATCTATATATATTGGAATTGAATTTTATTCAAACAATAAAATACAAATACCGGGATAAAGAACTCACCGTATGGAATCTCTGGCGGAATGGATCGATAGCGACACGGTATCTGACCTTACTGGCATTCTCATCGCTGCTCCTGCTGCTGTAAATCCAGGCAGTTTTGGCGTATTCAGGGCCGGGATGGTGTTCTGACAGTGTAGCGATCCGCCCCTTTTGTTGCACCCGGCGCGGCAGAGCGTGGTTATGGCATGCCGCGTCCGGCCACGTGCCTGATGGTCGCCATTGCGGTGATCCCCGCGGTGGCCATCGCCGGGTTCGTGTTCTGCATGGAGGGAGGTGATAGCATGAAGGGCGTGGCAATGCAGGCTGAACGCATCGGCAACGGCAAAGAGATCGAGGCAGCCGTCGGCGGCAGACAGGAACAGGGGCGGCTCGGTGGGCCGGTATGTACTCCGGGTGGTGCCGCGCAACCGGTCGATGATCTGGCTGCGGGCGATGCCGCAGGAGCTCGACAGGGATTCCAGGACGGAGCATTCTTTCGATGAGGATCGTTCTTTATGGTATTCTGGTTCTCCTCCTCGCCGGAGACGTGGCGAGCACGTCTATGGCTCTCCGCCTTGGTGCAGAAGAGGGCAATCCCCTCGTCGCTGGGATCAGTGAATCAAGCATACTCCACCTGACGCTGAAGCTCGGTTTTGCCGGGGTGGTCTTTGCGCTCGCCCGTCAGTCGGATCGATTCATCGAGGGCTCCGGCACGTATTGCATAGCAGCCGCGTGCATGGTTTATTGTCTGCCGCTGATCAACAACGTCCTGTGGATTCATGCCGCCCTCGGTGCGATGTAGGTGACCGGCATCGGCACCGACCGGCCACGGTTAAGCGGGAATCACCGGGTGCGCCTGTCCAGGTTTCACCTGATAATTAAGCCGCCATCTGTACATGGAAGGCTCTCGCCGCCCGGATCAATTCGCTCCCGTACACGGCTTCCCACCGGCGCTTCATCCGGGGGGAGGCGGCCTGCGGGGAGGGGTTCTTCCCCTCCCGGGGCGGGAGCGATTGTTCCTGCGGTCCACTGTCCGGGGATAGCCGGAGAAAACCGGACCCGGGATGTTGATACCCGCTCAAGAATGTTCATCCGTTGCGCCTGTGGCCGTAAAACGGCCTCATAGGCGGTTTTGTACGATGCCGGTCCGAATATGCAACACCCGGACCCCGGGATGGGGGCCGGCCGCTATGGGTGGCATTGTTCGATAACGATCGGTTTTCAGGATAACAAATCACCCGGGTTCACCTCCCGGTGACGGGATGTTGTGGGATATCGACACGATATCCCGTGCACCCTGATCCCGGGTGACGGCGAACTATAACGATAGGTCGGCCCGGCCGGATTCCTTGAGGGAGTGCACCGGGAATGGTATCGGGAGCATCAGTACCTATCATCAAACTCTATTGCTTCCTTCTCGAGGAAATACCCCAGTATCACCCGGATCAGGACAATCACACCGAGGAGCGTGAGATCTTCCAGCGTGGGCTCCAGCACCGTGGTGAGTATGTCGCTCGCAATAAAGAATTCAAGGCCAAATATAATATTTCCGGTAAATCTTCTCTTGATCTGTCCTCTCTCGACCGCTCTCCAGTGAAGCCCGGCACAGGCAAGGTCACATGCCGCCCGTATTCCCCCATAGATGATCAATGCGGCCCCGATGACACTAAAGGCCAGGGCAAAGATGCGGATGATCTCTGGGATGTAGGGGACATCCATGGATTACACTGTTTGCCGAATGCCAAAAAGCCATCGGGCAGATGCGGCGGATCACGACCTTCTGCGCCTCCGAACAGCCGGATCACTATCTTCGGTGGACACGGGCACGATGCAATGCCTGCAGCCCCGAACCGTTTCATCCAGGAAGTACTCGCGTACATCCGTGAAATATAATAGATCGGTAGCCGTTCACGTGCTCATTTGCGATCTTCGTTCGATATGCGAGTTACGATCTAGAAGGCGATGGCGGGCGCCTGTGCGGCGATGGTCCTGACACGCTGCCTGTCGTTGTCATCGCTGTCCACCCGTGCGATGTAGGACTCGCGGTTGCGGGTCACACCGTCGTGGTGGATGTTGGTGCATACCCTGAAAGGGAAACGAAACCCTTCCATGACATCACCGCCAAAATTTGAGGAGCAGGGCCACCCCGAGAATAGCGATGGCACGGATGGCGAGTACCCCAACCGGTGCATACAGGGTTTTTATGCTAATATCAACATTTTTTTAGGTTCTCCATTGGAGTGCCGTTCGTTCAGGAATCGCCTGTGTGCCCTTATACCGCGTCAGTGTTCCGCCTCTGATCCAATCCTGATCTCAGTAAATTAGCCTTTGATACTTGCATTCATCAACATTCGTCCAGCTTCTTCTCCAGCCTCCGCTGGCCTGTGATATCGATGCCCGTCCCGATCACATATGTAACGGCTCCCTCCTCGTCGCGAAGGATGGTATTGGACCACTGGATGAACCTTTTGTCGCCGCTGCGGGTCAGCCAGCAGTTGCTGTGCTCCACCAGGGTATCGGAGCCCGCCACCAGCGTGGCAAAGACCTTCTTCACTCCGGCGACCTCCTCGGGAAGGAGGAAGATGTCCCAGATTGCCCGCCCCTTCACCTCCGCCTCGCTGTAGGCAGTAACCGCTTCGCAGGCGTGGTTGAAGCGGACGATACGCCCCTCCCGGTCGAGAACCAGCACCAGGGCGTTCAGGGCGTGGAGTACGGCATCGATGAAGTCCCGCTCCCGCCGCAGGGCTGCCTCGGCCTCCTTCTGGCGGGTGAGGTCGATAACGATTCCCCGGAACCCAGCGATGCGATCGCCCTCGTAGATGGGTGCGGCATAGTCTATGATGGGGAACCGGCTGCCGTCCTTCCGCTGGGCTGTGTACTCGCTGCTCAGCTGCATCCCGTCCTGCAGCATCCGGGCAATGTTCTGCCGGGCTCTCTCGCGGTCTTCGGGAACAAGCATGGTGTACACGTTGATCCCAAGTGGGAGCTCTTCAGGGGAATACCCGAACGTCTGGTATGCCGCCTCGTTGGCGAAGAGGAGGGTTCCCGATCGGTCGGCCTCGAAGGCCGGCTGGGGAGCCAGGTTCGCCATATCGCGGAACCGTTTCTCGCTCGCCCGCAGCTGCTCTTCCATCTGCTTCAGCTCGGTGATGTCGACACCGATGGAGAGGATCCTGGTCGGGCGGCCGGACCCGTCACGGATCATCCTGTTCGTCCAGCGCAGCCAGACGCGCTTCCCATCGCGGGTGATGTTCTCGTTCTCGTGCAGCTTATAGCGCTCCGGGTTGGTGCAGATTCCGGCAATGAGTTCCTGCAGATCTCTCCCCGAGCTCTCCGTGGCCGGAACGATCGTCCCCACCACGTTCTTCCCCATGATCTCCTCCCGGGAGAACCCGAAGAAGTGCTCCGCATACTCGTTGAAGAGCGTGATGTTGCCGGAGAGATCCATCATCAGGATGACGGTGCTCGCGTGCTCTACCAGGTCGCGGTACTTCTCCTCGCTCTGTCGAAGGGCCCTTTCTGCCTGCTTCTGTTCGGTGAGGTCGATGAGGATCACTGTAAACCCAGTGCTGCCGTCCTCGAACTGCGTCTCCAGGATCCGCGCCTTGAAGTAGCGTTCGGTCTCTTTGGTGATATCGAGATCTTCGAGCATCCGCTTTTCCCGTATCGCAGCGGCAATTTTTGCCAGGAGTTCCTGGACGGAGGGATCCGCGACGGGAAGAAACTCGATGTTGCTGCCGATTGCCTCCTTGCGGGTTATATGGAGGAGGGAGAGGAAGGGGTCGTTGATATCGAGGATCCGCATGTCCGCATCCAGCATGATCATGAGATCCCGCGTATGCTGGAGGATGCTCGCAAACGGCACGCGCCGCGAGAGAGAGAAGATCTTCGCAGTCCCGCAGGCGCGGATCTCCACCTGCCCGGAGGCATGGAGGATGTCCAGGTACCTCCCGACCGTGTTCTTCGTACGCCCGAGAATCTTGGCGAGTTCGGTTACCGTCAGGCCCTGCGGGTTCTTTTTGAGTGTCTCTTTGATGAAGGCAAAGTCTTCCTCTTGCGTTTTACTGTAAACCATAGCTGATATGGTATTTCCCTATAAGGTGATAAATGTGTATGATAATAGGATATAATACGATTGTATGATACAATAAAGTAATATTTAAATAGTATTGCGTTTTATCTGGTAAACCCTACCATTCGGATACGATGTGCATGACAAATCCCTCACAACCCTTCCTCAATACAGGCGCAGGTATGGCCCGCAGGCTCCTCATCGTCCTGCTGCTGTCCTGCATGCTCCTCGTCCTCACCCCTGCGGTGGGGGCGGCAACCGGCGGTTCCACCGTCACTGTTACGGATTACCAGATAACCCCGTCTGTCCTCCTTCCCGGAGAGCAGGCGACGATCAAGGTCGTATTACAGAACACGGCATCCGTTGCCAGCTCGACCGAGACCGTGGTGGTTCCCGGACCGACCGGTACCACCACCACCTCGGAGACAAAAGATCTCGTCGCAGTGTTCAACTCGGTGAGGCTGTTTGGCAATGGCCTGCAGGTGATCGAGGGCACCTACGACCATGCCGGTGCGCTTGGCCCCGGCCAGAGCATGCCGCTCACCTTCCTCGTGCGGGCTCCCGCACAGAGCGGGATGTATTTCCCGGAAGTATGGGTCCAGATCCCGGGCGGTTTCACCGTGCGGTACCCCGTTCCTGTCAACGTGAACTCCAACCTCGGCCTCCCGAGCCAGGCGATCCTGGTCATGGAGAGCTCCCTTCCCGATTCGGTGCAGCCGGGCAGCGAGATACCGGTGACGCTCACGGTAGCGAATGCCGGACGCCTCCTGGCGAATGACGTGACGGTTCGGATCGAGACCAGCGGCACCGCCATCGCTCCCCGCAACACCGACCTCCACCATCTGGGGACCATCCAGGGAGGAGAGGAGCAGCAGGTCAATCTGGTCCTGATCTCGGACCGGAACACGGCCTCGGGATTGACCCGCATCCCTGTATCCATCCAGTATACCACATCGGACGGTAAAAACTACACGCAGAATGCCTCCATCAACATCCCGTTTGAAGGGCAGGCCGAGCTGGGGTTCGTATCGGTTGATACCAGCCCTCGCCGGGCCGTGGAGGGCCAGCCCTTCGATCTGACCATCCGCATTGAAAATACCGGCACCGGGGAGGCAAAACAGGTCGCTGCAACCGTCGATCTTCCCATGACAGGGTCCAAAGAGGCCTTCATCGGCAAGATCAAACCCGGCAACGATGCCCCCGCCATCTTCATGCTGGACGGGGCGGATGGCGGAACCTACACCTACGACCTCACCATCGCCTATGTCGACGACACCGGTGCTCATACCGTCACCCGCACCATGTCCGTCCACGTCCTCCCCTCAGAGGGGATGGGAGGCATGCTCCCACTGCTGGGAGGGTTTCTCCTCGTGGGATTCGTAGGCTACCGCTACTGGTACCTTCCCCGCAGGAATGCATCGGGGGCGCTCCCATGGCTCAAAAAGAACTGAAGGTCGCATTTTTTCTGGCCTGGCGCTCGCTGGTGCGGGGCAACCGCTCAAGCGTACTCCTCAATATCCTCATCATCGGGATGGTCTTCACCAACATGATGTTCTTTCCCTCGCTGATGGCCGGTATCGGAGTCGATATCAAGGACCAGATCGTCTCCTATCAGACCTCCAATATCATGATCGGGCCTGCCAGCGGCGAACAGTACATCACCGACATCGAGACGACGCTGGCGAAGATCAACCGCCTGCCCGGAGTGGAGCGGGCGACCCCGCACTACCAGACAGGAGCAACGCTTCAATCCCGGGGAAGGCTGATTCCGGCAACGATAGGCGCCATCCAACCGCGAGAAGAGCAGTATGTCTCCCCCCTGCACACCACCATGATAGCCGGGAGCTATCTGGGCGAGAGCGATGTGGGAGAGGCGATCATCGGGGTATCCCTGGCCGGTTCCCCCAACATTCGGGAGGAAGATGAAGTCCGCCCTTCCCTCGGGGGGGTGCGGGTCGGGGATTCCATCCAGGTGGAGTATCCAAACGGCGTGGAGAAAGAGTACCGGCTGAAGGGGATCTTCCAGACGGGCAACTTCGAGATGGACAACCGGATGATCGTCTCCTGGGAGGATATGCAGGACGTGGTGGGGGAGCCGCTCACCTTCGCCCCCTACATCACCGTGCGCGTCAAGCCCGGGTACTCGGAATCGTTTGTGAAGAACGAGATCCTGCGATACGGCGTGAGGGAGCAGGTACAGACCACCGATGACCTGCTGAACAAGGAGATCGGACGGGTCATGGCGAGCTTCTCGATCATTGGGTTCATCTCCATGATCGTGAGTCTGGTGATCGCGGTGGTGGTGCTCTTCATCGTGGTCATGGTCAAGACCATCAACAACCGCAGGCAGATTGGCATCTTAAAAGCAATCGGGGTGGAGCAGTCGGTGATCATGAACAGCTACGGGTTCCAGGTCGTCCTGCTCTCCATCGCGGGAATCCTGGTGGGATTCCTCTTCACCGGCCTCATCGTGCTGTATATGACCTACTATCCCATGGTGACCCCGGAGTTCTCGGCGACCCCGTACGTGACTCCCCTCGATCTGGCCGTCAACGGGATCATACTCTTCCTCGCCTCGGTGATCTCGGGGTACCTTCCCGCATGGAAAGTATCCCGCGAGAACATCCGGCAGGTGCTACAGGCGTGACACCAATGATCGAAATAAAGAATCTGATCAAGACCTTCGGGCGGGGCCAGGCCGAGGTGAAGGCCCTGGATGGCGTAAGCCTGGAGATCGAAAAGGGAGAATTCGTGGGCATCATGGGCCCGAGCGGGAGCGGGAAGACCACGCTCCTGCACCTGCTGGGCCTGCTCGACGATCCGAGCAGCGGCACCATCCGCATCGACGGGATCGATGTATGCCGCCTCACCGACTGGGAGCGGACCATGTTCCGCCTCTACAAGCTCGGTTATGTCTTCCAGGACTACGCCCTGGTCCCCGAACTTACGGTGAAGGAGAACATCTGCCTCCCCGCGATGCTCCGCAGGGATCGAGAAGAGAAAGAGTATACTGCAGCGACGCGGGATATACTGCACTCCATCGGGCTCTGGGAGCGGCGGGATCACCTGCAGAGCGAGCTCTCGGGCGGGCAGCAGCAGCGCGTCGCCATCGCGAGGGCGATCGTAAACACCCCCGATATCCTCTTTGCAGACGAACCCTGCGCGAACCTGGATACAGAGAACTCGCGGATGGTGCTGGAACTCTTCCGAAAGATCAACCGGGAGCGAGGCCAGACCATCGTGATGGTTTCGCACGAAGACTGGCACACCGAATATTTCGACCGCGTAGTGCGTCTGAAGGATGGAAAATTGGTGAATGGTGCGGCGCAGGCTGCCGCTGAACCGAAGGCGGCAGCTTTGAAGGAGAATGCGATGGGGAATCCTTTAAACTACTCCGGCATGGGAATCGGCATCGAGGCAGATGGCTCGTGAACTGCCCCGCGCTCTCGGGCGGGGCTTTCCTGCTCCCTCCTCCCCCTGCTGAGACGAATTGACGGGCTTGACGGCGCGTTTTGCACCTGATACCCCACAGGATTCTGGTCCTGCAGGGTACACTTCTTGCTATTGATTGCCGCGGGGATGTCGCGGTCATGCCGGGTGCCACAGGCAGGGCAGATTCACTCTCTGTCTGAGAAGGATGAGAGCCGGATTGAGATACCCACAGCTGCTCCATATCTTTGAGGAGGGGTCAGATCTCCCGGGCTTCAGACGAGTCTCCCCATAGTTCCGGCACCTGTATTCCAGCATCAAGAAGAATGCATTGCACGAACGGTCGCATTCTCGGCACTCAAGAAAACCCCCTGAGAGAGTCTGAAAGCAAGAAACTACCGGTATAAAGCAGAAGAAATCAAGATCAAACTCATCCTCTACAATCTCAAAAGAACGATCATCGCGGGGGGTGTACGGATCGTGATCGGGCTTTTCTACAGGGCTGCAAAAACATGTCTTATCCATAACCCTGAAAAGATATGCGGGGAGCCGGATTCGAACCGACGAACTCCTGCGAGAATAGATCTTGAGTCTATCGCCGTTGGCCAGGCTTGGCTATCCCCGCGCCTTCTACATATTGGCGTGCTATCTATATAATGGTAAGTTGATATAAAATCTCCCTCTCCCGTGCGAGCAGGGAGGATTCCGGCGGTTCCCGGGTGGGGATTACGGCTGGAGATCCTGCAGGGGATAATGAGGCGGACAGGCGGGCAGCCGGGGGGTGCCGGCCGGGAACGGGAGCAAGGGGGGCGAGGGCGGTGCCGCAGGCGTGATCGCGGTCGGGAGCAGGGGAGTTCATCCCGAAATGACGATGAGGACGAGAGATGCCACAGGTACGGGGGGGTCGAAGGTCAGCGCAATGAATCAGGATCAGGTACAAAGAAACCGGTTCTCCCGCCTGTCCGGTTGCAGTGGGCCGAGGGGGCAATCGCCACGGGGTGGGGACACCGGAGGCCATCTCCCCGCAGGCCCCCCCTCCCCGAGAGGATAGGCGGTGGGAAGCCGTGCATGGGCGATGTCGGGAATTGCGATAATGTTAGCGGAGGATGACACTCCGCTCTTCGGCCTCCCCTCAAGCCCGGGCGCAGGACACTTCTTGATATCCCCGGAGTCACATAAAGTCGGCGAGGCCGAGCTGGAGTTTCTGGGGAGTGCCGAAGGTGGATTCGATGGCCATATCGAGGACCTTGACGCGCTGTTTCGTGTACTCGGAGATGTTGTAGGTCTCGCAGATCGTGCGGGACATCTCCAGGTACTTCTTGACCGAGCCCTCGTGGACCGTCGGGATGACGTGGTTGCCGCAGCGGGTGCACCTGCCGGTGATCGGCATCCGGCGGTACTTCGCGTTGCACTTCGTGCATCTGACCTTCTGCTTTGAAAACGCGTTCAGGTTGCCCATCAGGTCGCGGATGAAGTGGGTGTTCAAGACGCGTTCGGCCACGTCGTCGGCATCCACCGCCCGGATCATCTTTGCGAGCTCGAGCTCGGCTTCGAGCTTCTCGATCATCGATTCAAGACGGGTATAGGTGGACTCGAGCGGCCCGGCCGAGATGTCGCTGGTCGGGTGGGTGAAGAGGAATCCCTCGCACTGCGCCGGCGTCCCGAGCCTCCGCTCGACGCGATCGATCAGGTCATCGAGGTCCTTCGGGTGGGCGTAGGTGAGGGCACGCAGATAGAGTTCGAGCGGGTAGCTGCCGCAAACGTCGATGTTATGGCTCTCCTTGTCGATCTCTGCCGGATCAACCCGGCTGGTCAGGACGAGCGGGGCGTCCATGGTGCCGCCCCGGTTCTCGGGCAGGTATGAGCGGGAGAAGTTGATCAGCCCGTCGAGCAGCAGCATGACGCAGTCCTCGTCTCCGTCGCACTGGCCGGTGAAGATGCCGTTTGCGACCAGCGTGTGGTTCCCGGCGACCGTGAGGCAATAGACGCTCTCCTCGAGTGTGCTGACGATCTCGCGTTTCTCGATCGTATCGGTGATGACCTCGAGCCCCTCCAGCACCGGGACGCTTGTGCCGACGTTCACCTCCATCGCCATGATCTTGCGGAGGTGGGGGAGATCCCAGACCAGCATCGCGTGCTCCGGCGTCACCGTCAGCGTCTTCCCCCGTTTCGTCTCGAACCGGACCAGGTGTGCCGGCGCCCGGTGGACCGAGACCGAGGTGATCCGCCGGACGCCCGGGACGCCCTGCGGATCGATGCTCTTCACGTAGTACGGCCGCATGGGATCTGAGTAGAATGTCCCGAGATGGTCGATCCCCGGCGTGCTGATATCGAAGTTCTCGATCACGAACCGGCGTATGGGATACGTCTTCCACGCCCTGCCGTCAAAGACCCGGATCTCGGTATCGCCCTGGAAGCAGTTCCGCCGTTTCGCCGCGTGGAAGAAGGGGTGGGCGTAGCCCACGTTCGCCTTCGAGAACCCGATCACGCGGGCGAGCACGCCGGCGCTGGTGTGCGGGGCGAGCCCCATGACCAGGTGGCCGACGAGATCGGCCTTCTCCTGCACCCGGTAGAACGGCTCGCACCCGTAGAACCGCTCCAGCAGCTCGTCGATGAAGCCCGCCACCCGGATCATCCATTCGGCGCAGCCCTCGGAGATCAGGATGTCCTGGTGCATCAGCTCAAACACCTGGTCCTCGCGGACAAGCTCCTCCCCGTGGATGTCGCGAGTGTAGCCGAGCCTTCTCAGCACCTCGACGCTGACCCCGATCTCATCGGCCCGGACGTGAGTGAGCGGCAGATCGATCATATCGTAGCGGCTCGTCCCGTCTTTAAAGACGTAGAGGCCCTTTGCAGCCCGGAGAATCCCTTTCTCGATCGCCTCCACCGGCCGTTCGCGGGAGATCAGCCCCTTCACCCCCTTGACGAGCTGGATCGCATTATCCCGCATGCCGAGCCGCTCCAGTGCCTGGGCATACTCCGCCTTCACGTTGATCGTCACCTTCTGCAGGCACGCGGTCGGCACGTTGCAGGCCGGGCAGCGCTCCTCCGCAGTCTCCCTCCCGCAACGCGGGCAGCGGTAGACCGGGACGGTATGCCCGCCGCAGTCGCAGAGGTTCTTGTAGCCCATCGCGCCGCAGGCCGTGCATCGCCGCTCGCCGACCTCGGTCTCGATCATCCCGCCGTCTGTGTTGGAGCGGGGCTTATACGAGCACGCCTCCTGAAACGATCGCCGCGAACCGCCGGCATTCCCTATGGGAAAGAGCGAGTGGGGCGGAGGCCGCATCTCTCTCGGCTTCGATTTCCCGGGCCGCCCCATACGCCCGCCGATCCGGGTGCCCGCCCGGGAGCGTATCCGAAATCCGCTCAGGTGCATCACGCACCGGAGGGAGTCGTCCGTCGGTGCGTCCGTCCACGCCTCCCGCCGCCTGAGATCAAGGGTCAGCCCCAGGCAGGCCAGCAGTGCCAGGTACTCCTGAATCAGGATCCGGCCGCCGGAGGCGCGGTGGGGCACCAGGAGCTCCTCAAGGATCGCCTTCACCTCGGGCGTGGCGGGCAGCGCCAGGCCGCCGTCCTCGATTGCGCCCGACTCCGCCACCCGGTCGGCAAGGAAGGCGATATCGGCGGGGGTGATATCGTCCCAGAGGTAGGTGTAGTCGGGGTGGAGGAACGCCCCGTCGAGCGCAAACTCCACCGCTTCGAGCTCGCTCTCCGGGTGCCGCGGCCCCCCCTCCTGCAGCCACCACTCCTCACAGTAGCAGGGGGGCATCAGGGGATGGTTGTTCTCCAGGAACTCGCCGTAGCTGATCAGGATCTCGCCGATATCCAGGATCTCCTCGACCTGCTCGGCAAGCTTCACCGCCTCCGCGGCATCGTCCACCCGGAGGACGTCCCCGCTCTTCAGCCTGACGGTCGGCCCCTGGATGGAGTCCACCGGCACGATCCCTGCCGCCTTCCCGGGCCGCTCGATCTTCATCTGCGTCCCGACCGCGAGAAAATCGCCCAGGATATGCATCGTGGCCGGGTTAATGCCCGCGGCGGCAAACCCGGTGTTGCGGGAGCGGCCGAACCTGAGCCGGAAGCCCCCCTTCCGCATCGGGTAGGAGAAGACCGGGCGGCCGCCGATGAGATCGCGGAGGTACTTGTCCCGCGGCTTGATGGCGGCGCCCGGGTCGTCGTCGCCCGAAGCACTGCTCCCGCCGCCGATCAGCTCCTCGAGCCAGTCCCAGCCCTCCATCTTCATCTTCCGGACGTTCTTCAGAACCTTCGGGGCTTTCAGCGCCAGCCCCTCCGCGACGACGAGCGCCATCCCGCCCCGGACTGCGTTCGTCTCGATCCGCTCGAGGTTCCGGTAGCCGCTCACCTCCTGCTGTTCGGTGGCCTCGCCGTCGATGCAGACCGGGCAGTTGTTGATGATCAGGCGGAGCTCGGTATCGCTCGGCATGTACTGGAGGCTCATGATGGTGTTGTACTGGCGGATCTCCTCGATGTAGCGCTCCACCTCCTCCGGGCGCGGGATATAGCGGTTGATGCCGAGCGCTCTGCGCACGTAGTCGCCCACAAGGACCGAGAGCGCCTGCGCCGTCCCGCCCGCGCTCCGTATCGGGCCGGCATAGTAGATCCGAAGATACTCGCTCCCGTCGTCGTTCTTGCCGATCCCCACCTTTGCAATCCCTTCCGTCGGGGCGGCGACGACGCCTTCGGTGAGCAGCGCCATCGACGCCCGGATCGCGTGATCGAGCACCTCTTCCCGGGAGGTCTCGCCGTATCTCCGCGCGACGAAGTCGTCGCCGATCTTTAAGGCCACCTCCTCGCGGGACATCTGCCGTTCGAGCTCCCGGAGGCGTGCGGCGAGCCCCCGATACCCGAGCAGCGCCTCGACACGCTCGGCGAGATCGTTTGCCACCGGGATCTCCGTCTCCGTCAGGGGATCGAGGCCGCGGGAACGGGCGCTTTTCGCCGTCTCCATGGCGGCGTTCAGCCCGGCAATCAGCTGTTCGATGTAGTCCTGCCGGTTCTGTGAGAGCTCCATACCTGTTGATAGGGACTGCACTCATTAATCTGTTTATTGATGCGTCCTTCTCCCCTGCAACAGGTTCCGACCTGTGAGGCTCTCCCGATCCGGAAACGGGGTATGGAGGCCTGCGGGCTACGACAGAGCCAGGAGAGTACAGCCAGGGAGAGAGTACAGGCATCCCCGATAGGGTGCTCGTCCTGCGGTCCGCTTTCCCGGGATAGTCTGCGAAAACGGGACTGTGTATCTGTGCAGTGTCGAGAATTTTCGTCCGTTGCGCCTGCAGCCTCCCTCGGGGGCTTTATGAGCGTTTCCTATGAAAATCGATCTGGCATGGATCTCGATCTCGATTTTCATGGCTGCGCTTGCACCGATCCCCGGCGCATAGGGGTTCCTATGAAAATCGAAACGGTTGGTGAAATGGAAGGCTCTCACCACTTGATTTGATCTATTCCCGTACACGGCTTTCCTCCGGCTATACTCGCGGGGGG
>JAHKLN010000029.1 GCA_020854755.1 Methanomicrobiaceae archaeon
CCCCCCCCCGCCCCACCCCCAGGCGATTGTCTCCACGGTCCAGTATACCGAAATATTCCGCGAAAACAGAACACGGCGAAACTGTGCAGCACCATGGATTTTCATCAGTTGCGCCTGTAGCCCCCATCGGGGGCTTCATAGGCGTTTTATATGAACGTGGGTGGTGAGCAGCACCGCCCACCTTCATTCGGTATGCCTGTGCCCCCGGGGCATCGTGTGGTTTCAGGTGAAAATACATCTACGATAAATACATCTGCGATACGAAAGGCGGGAAACTTTTCGCCTCCGCCTGATCCTCTTCAGCGAGCCGGAAAGCCCTCAAAATGGCCCGTCCTGCTCGAAGCTCCTGTTGAAGCGGACGGCAAGCTCTGCCTTGAAGAGCTCCTTGCCGAGGTAGGCGGCATGGTCGAGCCGGGAGACGCAGCCGTTCTCAAGAAGGGTATGCACCACGTCCTCCCAGGCCTTCCCCCTGACAGCCTTCCCGTTATGGACTGCCACGATCTGGTCTCCCTCGATCCCGATCCTGATGCACCCGAGCGGATCGTAGACGATCTCGTCCGGCGCAGGAGGGGCCTGCATCTCTTCCCCGTAGTCCAGCGGCGGCTCCCTGCGCCGCCGTTTCTCCTTTATCACGAGGAGATCGAGGCCGAGATCCTTTGGATACGGGCGGCCGGCCATAAGCGCCATCATCTCCGTCGCCCGCCGCATCTCCGCAACCGATCCCTGTGTCTTATCGGAATGCTCGCTCGTAAAGACGACGGCGGCATCGACCTCGTACGCCATGCCGCAGAGGAGGGCGTTTGCCCCCGGGGAGTCGGCATCCAGCAGCTCGGCGACATTCCCGCCCCCGAAGAAGAGGGGACGGGGAATATCCCGGAACTCGGCAAGCGATCGGACAAGCCCGGAACCCACGGGCTGCAGCAGGGGATCGGCGATAACGCAGCAGATTCCCGCCTCTTCCGCCGCCCTGATATTCTCAAGCAGCCCCTTCTCCCGCGGCACGACGACGGCCGCCGCTCCGGCATCGGCGACTGCCTTCCCGATGATCGGTATGTTTCCCTCGTGCAGGCTGAGCACCAGATCCGCCCGCCCCAGCGCCGCCTCGATCAGCGCGGGATCCTGGGTGTCGGCGGCGAGTGGGGCGTCGAGGTCCGCAAGCTCGGAGAAGCACCGCCGTACGTCCCGGGGTGTGGCGTCGAACCCGAAGCCAAGATCGACGATGTCGGCGCCGTCTGCAAGAAACCGCTCCGCCTCCTCCCTGAGATCCTCCCGCCGGTGCGCATCCATGATCTCCGCCAGCACCTTGATCCTCGCCGTACCGCCGATCCTGACCCCGCGGATCAGGTAGTCGTACGAGGCCTCCTCTTCACGCCGCTGGATCTTACGGTACGCCTCCTCCCGCCTCTGTGCGGCAAGAAAATCATCGGCAGGAACGGTCCGGGAGAGCTCGATGGCATCCAGTGCCGAGAGCACGAACCCGAGATCCGCGGCGTGCCGCGGCCCCCGGTAGACGGGGATGCCGGTCCTCTCCTCCACCTCCTCAAACGAGGCGGTGCACATCCCCGATACGATCACCATATCGTAGTCCCTGCCGGCAAGCAGCCGTGCGAGCTGGCCGGGCGAGAGGAAAGACGCAATCTCGCCCGTCGTCACCACATCGGCATCGTAGCGGTCGGCAAACCGGTCTGCCGCCTCCCTGACCATGGATGCGGTGATCGAACCGGTGGGGAGCAGAATGCGCATGAGCTTTAATTAATATTTGGGAGGTGAAAAATAATCTGATCCCATGCTCAGGTGCGACCTGCACGTACATACCAACTATTCAAGGGACGGCGAGAGCAGCGTAGAGGTGATCCTGCGCAGGGCGGAGGACGTCGGCCTTGATGCGATCGCCATCACGGACCACGACACCGTACTTGGCGCACGGCACGCCCTTCTCTGCGATACCCCGCTCGTCGTGATCCCCGGCATCGAGATCTCGACGAAATCGGGCCACCTCATTGCGCTCGGCATAACGGAAGCCATACCGGCAGGACAGGATTTTCTTGAAACGGTCCGTCAGGCGCGCGCTCTCGGAGCGCTGCTGATCCTGCCCCACCCGTACCATATGTGGCGGCACGGCGTCGGCCGGAAACTGAAGACCGGGATCGAGGCGGTGGATGCCATCGAGATATTCAACAGCCGCTACATCACCGGCTCTGCAAACAGGAGAGCGGCGCAGGTCTCGCGAAGGTTCGGCAAACCGGGTGTGGGCGGCAGCGATGCCCACAACGCCCGGTATGTCGGGTTCGGCCAGACGCTTGTTGCGGCAGAACCCGATCCTGCCTCGATACTCGATGCCATCAGGAACGGGAGAACCATTGCCGGCGGGCGGATGACGCCGCTGCAGACGTATACGCGCCAGTCGCTCAAAGGGGCGATACGGAAGATCAGGCGACGGGTACATCGATGAGACTGGCGTTCCGGTTCTCCTACCTTGGGGATCGCTTTTTTGGTTCGCAGATGCAGCCCGGCCTCAGGACGGTGGAGGGGGCATTCATCGAGGCGTGCAGGAGGCTTTCCCTCTTTGTTGACTGGCGTGCGGCAGGCTTCCAGACGGCGGGCCGTACGGATCGGGGTGTCCATGCAGCCGGGCAGGTCTGTGCGTTCGATACGGACGAGCCCGAACGTGCGGTCAGGGCGTTGAATCTCCTCCTCCCCCGCGACATCTGGTGCACCGGATGGGCTGCGGTCCCGGACCGATTCCATCCGCGGTACGATGCAAAATCGCGCACCTACCGGTATTACTTTGCCGACCCTCCGCCCCGCGTGGCTGCCATGGACGATGCTGCGCGCGCATTCTGCGGAACGCACGACTTTGCGTCGTTTGCCCGCGCCGACGGCCGGAGCACGGTACGCACCGTCATCTCGGCGAGGGTCTATAAAGACGGGGATTTTGTCGTCTTTGAAGCGACGGCAGAGAGCTTCCTCTGGAACATGGTGCGATGCATGGCGACAGCCCTCGATATGGTTGGCCGGGGGAAGACGGACGTCGGATATCTTCTGGAAACGCTTGAGGGGCCGGGAGATCGGCGTTTCCATCCCGCTCTCCCGGAAGGCCTGATACTCTGGTATGTGGAGTACGGCCTTCGGTTTGAGCCCCTCCTGGTCGACGAGCGCAGCAGGACGTATCTCTCCGCACTTCGACGCCGCCACGCCCTCATGGAGAAGGTGACGGAGCTGCTCGACCGGACCGGGTGATCAGGCCGTTTCGGGTAAATCAGTGAGCATATGCGGCCGGAATCGGTCCAATCCCTGCGGTTGCCTCTATGTGCAGGTATCGGCCGATTCGGATTGCTTTCCCGTGCGTGTTCTGCACACCCTGCTATTGTTCGATCAGGAACCCATAATCCCGTGAGTCCCGAAAGGATCACATGCCACGGGATGGTTTTTTCAACGGAGGTGCGGCAACGTTGAAATGCGAAAAAGACCGTTAATTTTCGTTTTTGTATATAAACCTAATTCCGATAATGCGATGCAATCAAACGGTCATCAGGCAAATATCAGGAATCAATCTATATTCAGCGCTCTTTACGCATCGAAACGGGTTTATGAGGCAATCGGTGTTCTTATATAGCCGGAAATATCGATAATACCAAGTAAGTATATGATAAACTCTTAATTCAGATGAAATGTTAAATATATTAGGTTAATAATAACGTATTAATATAAGTCTGGACAGTCCGTTTCATACATTACGGGGGGAGTGGATGTACGCTGAGAATATTTGTCAGGTAGCAGAATCCGCTGATAATGCGGGGTGGTTGGTTCTGGATACCGCTGTACCGCTGCCCGGGCATGCGGCACCAGGGTTCGATGTTGGAGTCAGCCCGATATTGCGGATGGAGGGAATTCCAGAGAAGTACGTCGAGCTGGCCGGGCTTCGCTATCAGATGCAGGAATCGATCAGTCCCATGCAGACGCCTGTCGTCACCGGATATCGGCGGGAAGTGAGTGACGGTACTGATATCGAAGCTCGGCAGCAGAGAGCGAAGAGAACCCTCGTGGCCATTCCCTGCTATAATGAGGAGGTGGCAATCGGCTCGCTCGTCCTCATGGCGCGAAGGTATGTCGATGAGGTTCTGGTGGTGGACGACGGCAGTACGGACGATACGGTGAACATCGCGCGAGAGGCCGGCGCTCTCGTCATTTCGCACGGTTCGCAGCAGGGGAAAGGAAGCGCGGTGAAGACTTCCCTCCGTTACGCGTTCAAGCATAACTTTGACGCACTCGTGTTTATGGATGGAGACGGTCAGCATAACCCGGAAGAGATTCCGCTCCTTCTCGCGCCGGTGCTCGACAATACAGCCGATCTCGTCATCGGGTTTCGGGCCATGGGGCAGATGCCCGCATACCGGAGACTCGGCAGGGCGGTGCTTGACGTCGTGACCGGGGCAGGAAGCACCATCACCGATTCGCAGTGCGGTTTCCGGGCGCTCAACAGCAAGAGCATCGCGTTCATGCATGCCTCGCTGAAGATGGACGACTTCTCCACAGAATCGGAGATGCTTCAGATTGCCCGGGAAAAGCAACTCAGGATAGACGAGGCGCCCATTCAGTGCAAATACGGCGACTTTGACACCTCAACAAAAAACCCGGTATCCCACGGATTTGAAGTACTGTACTCGGTATTCTGGCTCATCCTTGAACGACGGCCCATGCTGCACATCAGCGTTCCCGGATTCTTCGCCATTCTTCTCGGCATGTTTCTCGGGATGCGCTCTATACAGACATACAACGAAATGGGAGTTTTTTCCATAGAATACGCCCTGTTCATCGGCGGGCTCATCATTCTCGGCATTGTAGGCCTCCTGCTGGGGCTGATGCTCGAGGTAGTGGCAAAAGTGAGGAGCTGAGATGGCAGATACCGGCCGCGAACCACGCAGCAGGAGTTGACGCAACATGATAGGTATAATCCTTGGCACACGTCCTGAGATTATCAAGATGTCGCCGGTGATACGGGAATGCGAAAGGAGGCATCTGGACTACTTCATCCTGCATACCGGGCAGCACTACAGCTATGAAATGGACCGTCTCTTCTTCGAGGAGCTCGACCTCCCCGAACCCCGGTATAATCTGGATGTCGGATCCGGCAGCCATGCCGAACAGACGGGAAAGATCCTGTTCGGGGTTGAGAAAATCCTTGACCAAGAGGCGCCGGACATCGTCCTGGTGCAGGGTGATACCAATACGGTGGTGGCCGGGGCACTCGCCGCCTCCAAACTGCAGATCCGGGTCGGCCATGTCGAGGCCGGACTGCGGAGCTTCAACCGGCGGATGCCGGAGGAGATCAACCGCGTGATGACCGATCATATCTCCGATTATCTCTTCGCCCCGACCGAGAACGCCCGGGAAAACCTCCTCCGGGAGGGTATCGACGATAAGAAGATCTGCGTAACGGGAAATACCGTCGTCGATGCGATCTACCAGAATCTCGATATCGCAAAGAGAAAGGTGAGCATATTGCAGGATCTGGATCTGCGGCCTCATGAGTATTTCCTGGTCACCGCTCATCGGGAAGAGAACGTGGACAACAGGGATCGGCTGCGGGGCATCATCCGCGGGCTTGAATCGCTCCAGAAGGAGTTCTCAATGCCCGTGATCTTTCCGGTGCACCCGAGAACGGCAAAAAGGATCAACGAGCTCGGGATCGACCGGGACGGCATCAGGGTCACGAGGCCGTTTGGCTTTCTGGAATTCCTGCAGCTCGAATCCCATGCGAAGCTCGTCCTGACCGATTCCGGGGGAGTCCAGGAGGAGACCTGCGTTCTCGGCGTTCCCTGCGCAACGATGAGATACGATACGGAGCGCCCTGAAACGCTTGCCATCGGATCCAATATCCTGGTCGGTACAGACTCTGCAGGCATCCTCGAGGGTGCAAGAACCGCCGTCACCTGGAAGAACCACTGGAAGAATCCATACGGCGACGGCATTGCCGGAAAGATGATCGTCCTTGTCTGCGCTGCCGTTCGATCGAATTGAGCATGATGGAGAGGAAACCTGATGAAGATCTGCGTACTGGGGCTCGGATATATCGGGCTTCCGACCGCACTGCTGTTCGCCACCCATGGCTGCGATGTCGTGGGGTGCGACGTCAAACAGAGTGTGGTGGACAGCCTGAATAACGGAAAGATACCTTTTGACGAGCCGGGGCTTTCCGATCTCTTCATCGGGGCCAGACGGCGGTTCACGGCAAAGACCGTGCCCGAGCCTGCAGACGTCTTTCTTATCGCTGTCCCGACGCCGCTCGATCCGGCGACGAAGGTCTCGGATCTGACCTATGTGAGGAAGGCCGCAGGTATGATCGCCCCTCTCCTCGAGAGGGATGACCTTGTCGTCCTTGAGTCGACCGTGCCGCCGGGGACGACCGAACGGCTCGTTGCCCCTCAGCTTGAGAAGAGCGGCGTCAGGGCAGGCGAGTTCATGCTGGCCCACTGCCCTGAACGGGCGCTTCCCGGAAGGACGCTTCACGAAATGGTCTACAACAGCCGGGTCATAGGGGGGTACGACAGGCGATCGACGGAGTACGCTGCCGATCTCTACCGGATCTTTGTGCGGGGGGAGATCCACGAGACCGATGCAAAGACTGCCGAGTTCGTGAAACTCATGGAGAACACGTACCGTGATGTCAGCATCGCTCTGGCCAATGAGTTTGCGCAGCTCTCGGAAGAATGCGGGGTGAATGTCTGGAGCGCGATCGCGCTTGCCAACAAGCATCCCCGCGTCTCGATCTTGAACCCGGGTCCGGGAGTGGGGGGGCATTGCATTGCGATTGATCCGTGGTTCCTGACCGAGAACTCGACGCGCTGCAAGATGATCTCGATGGCGCGGGAGATCAATGACTCCATGCCGAACTATGTCCTGCACCTGATCCGCAGGCTCCTCCCGGGCGTGAAGGATGCATCGATCGCCGTCCTCGGCGTTGCCTATAAGGGAAACGTCGACGATACGAGAGAGAGTCCGGCAATTAAGTTCATCCAGCTGGCAGAGAACGAGGGATACGACGTACGGTGCTACGACCCGTACGTGAAGGATTTCTTATACCCGCTTCTGCCGCTTGACGAGGCGACGGCAGGCAGCGACTGTATCGTCGTGCTGGCCGATCATGACTGCCTGAGGCGGATCGATCCCGCGGCGATCAGGGTGAGGACGAAGAATCTCCTGGACACACGGCATATCATGGATTATCGGAGGTGGGTGCTGGAGGGCTTTACCGTCAGGATACTCGGCGATGGATCGCCCACCCTGCCGCCGGGCGAGGGCATCGAGTCCCGGGAATCCGGCCTGTCCCCGTCGTTGTCTCCGCCGGCACCGGCCGTCTCGATCTCACTCCCGCGGCCGCCCGGTCAGGAGAGAGAGGATTTTTTATGAGGGCTGCCTGCCGGAGAAGAGTTGTGCATGCACCTGTGCAGGAGGCGTCCGGATGAAACGGGTGCTCATCGTCTCCCAGCATTTCCCTCCCGAGAGATCGGGAAACGCGTCCCGGGTGTATGATACGGCAGTGCACTTATGCCGGATGGGCATCGGGGTCACCGTCGTTGCACCGCATCCGACCTTTCCGGCCGGAACGTTCCCCCGCATCTGGAAGCCGTCCGCAGTCCAGACGATCGACGGGGTGGAAGTGGTCCGCCTCTGGACATGGCAGCCGGCCTCAAGGGATCCGGGCTTTATTCCCAGAATGCTCTATTACCTGATCTTTCCCCTGCATGCCGCCCTCTGGCTTCTCCCGGATCCCCGGCGCTACGATGTGATCATCACCTCCGCCCCGCCGCTCTTCACCGGCATCCCCGGATTTGCCGCAAAGAAGATCTGGAAGGTGAAATGGGTCCACGACATTCGCGATCTCTGGATCGATGCGTCAATCAGTCTCGGATTCATCAAGGAAGGCAGCATCTTTGAAAGGATGAGCAGGGGGTTCGAACAGCTCTGCCTGTCGCACGCCGATCTGATCGGTGTGACGACGGCGGAGCTCGGGCGGAGGATTGCCTCCCGGTACCGGGTATCCGCCCCGGTCGAACTCCTGCCAAACGGTGTCAACACCGACCTGTTCCGCCCATCGCCGACGAAAAAGAAGAACCAGATCATCTATGCAGGCAACGTGGGACATGCGCAGGACCTTGATAAGGTCATTATTGCCGTCAAGTCGGTGAACGGGAGGTACAACCTGAAGTTCCTCATCGTCGGCGATGGCGATACCCGGCAGGAGCTTGAACGCCTGGCCGACGCCGAGAACGTGCGCGACTCGGTGGTCTTTACCGGCCCCGTTCCGAGAGAGCAGGTTCCTCTGATGCTTTCGGAGTCGCTGCTCGGTATTGCGCCGCTGAAAAATCTGGAGAACCTCGAGTACGCCGCGCCGACCAAGGCGTATGAGTACATGGCCTGCGGCATCCCCTTCCTGGGCTGCGGAAACGGCGAGATCGCCCATCTGGCGCGCGATTCCGGTGCCGGAATCATTGCCGACAACACCCCTGAGGCGATTGCGTCGGCGCTTGCAGCGCTCCTCGACGATCCGGAGAGGGCGGAGGCCATGGGAAGGCGGGGCAGGAAGTACGTGCAGGATCACTGCGATCGACGAACGAGTGCACTGAAGCTGTGGCAGAGGATCGAGCTGATGACATGCGTGAGCTTGTAGCATCTCTGGTGAACCGGATGCTGGATGAGGTCTTCCGGAATTTGGTCGTTCTCGGCGATGCGGCATACGTCCGGGATCCCGTCTTCGGGATCGTCCGAAACCGGGTGAATGCCGAGGTCGCAAAGACCCTGATGCGGATGGGGGACGGCCGGTATGTCGGGGAGATCGCCACCCATATCGTCCGGCACCAGAACCCGGACGGCTCGTGGAATGAGGTGCACGTGAATTACAGCCAGCCGTCAGCGCTGATCACCTCGTTCATCGGCGACGCCCTCCTGTATGCGGAGAGCCGGCATCCGTACGGGGAATCGATCGACTCGGCACGAAAGTACGTGCTGTCGCAGGAGAAGCGGCCGGGGTTCTTCGTCAAGTCGGCGGGCTACACCGCAGATCACCTGAACGCGGACGCCTCCTGCGGGGCATTTCTTGCGCATTACGGGGCGGCGTTCGATGATCCTGCATGCCTGGAGGCGGCGGAGCGGGCGGCCGGAAACGTCTGCAGCCATCAGGAGGCGGCCGGGGCCTACCCGTACGCCGTCGACCGGGGCACCTATCCCTATACGTTCGCCGTGCCCTGCATCCACTATCAGGGGGTCACGCTCTACTATCTTACGCAGATTCAGGAGATCCTGGATGTGCCCTGGATCGAGGAGAGCCTGCAGAGAGGCGTGGAATGGCTCGCGTCCGTCCAGCAGGCCGACGGGCGGTTCGACTGGTCGAAGAGCGGGCTCATGTTTGCCTACTATCTGAGCGGAGCGTATGCATTTGCCTTCTCGTCGTTCCTCCGCGCCTCCCGGCGGGATCCGGGTTTTTTAACCAATGCGGAACTCTGCCTCCACGAGCTTGCCAGAAATACGGACGGCCTCCTCCTGAGGTGGGAATCGGGTGGCTGGAGGGAGATCGTCCCGTCCCTGCATGCGGCCGCAAGAACGGCATCGATCGGGGAGTACCCGCTCCGGCACCGGGCGTTCCGGTTCGGGTACGGGATGTACCGGCAGGTCGCACGCCGCCGCCGCTCCCGCACCGCCGATACCCGGGCCTTTCGCCTCCTCTGCCGGGCGCTGAATATCCGGGCATCGACGGTGGAACCCTCAAAGAACTTTCCGGATCTGTTCATGACTTCTGAGGCTCTCGATTGCCTGAGCCGCTCGTATACTGAAGGTGCGTATGCATGAAGCAGGTAATGGTCGACTTACAGCAGGGAGGGGTGCGGGTGGAGGATGTTCCCGTTCCCCTGTTGAGGAAAGGGGTGATCGTGGAGAACCGCTACTCCCTCATCAGCGGCGGCACCGAACTCTCCCTGATCACCCTCTCGCAGCAGTCCCTCCTCGGGAAGGCGCGATCGAGGCCCGACGATTTGAAAAAGGTGCTGTCGAAGGTGAAGACAGACGGGCTGCTCTCCGCCTATCAGCAGGCCATGAGCAGGCTCGGCAGGCCGGAACCGCTCGGATACAGCTCCGCCGGCATCGTGCGGGAGACGAGCGTGGATGAGTTCCGGGCCGGCGACCGGGTGGCCTGCGCCGGAGCGGGGTATGCCGTCCATGCCGAGTTCGTCTCGGTCCCGAAGAATCTCTGCGTCCCTGTCCCCGAGGGGGTGAGCATGCAGGAGGCTGCCTTCACCACCGTCGGTGCCATTGCGCTGCACGGGGTCCGGAACGCACGGGTGCATCTGGGCGAGAGCGTTGCCGTCATCGGGCTCGGCCTGATCGGCCTGCTCACGGTGCAGATCCTCAAAGCTGCGGGGTGCAGGGTGTTCGGCGTCGAGATCGATTCCGAGAAGGCGAGACTGGCCCGCGAGCTCGGTGCTGACGTGACGACCGGGTATGACGGCATCCTGGAGAGGATGAAGAACTTCTCTCCCTTCGGCGCCGATGCCGTCATCATCACCGCGGCGACAAAGTCCAATCTCCCCATCGAATCCGCAGGCCACCTCGTGCGGGACCGGGGAAGGGTCGTCGTCGTCGGCAACGTCGGCATGAACGTCTCCAGGGATACGTTCTACGAGAAGGAGGCGGAGCTGATCGTCTCGCGCTCGTACGGGCCGGGCAGATACGACCGGATATATGAGGAGAAGGGGGTCGACTATCCCATCTACGTGCGGTGGACGGAGCGGAGGAACATGGAGGCGTTCCTGGAGCTCGTGCGATCCGGGAACGTGAATATAAAACCCCTCATCACGCACGAATTCCCTCTGGAGAATGCCCTGCAGGCATACGGCCTCATGATGGGAGGGAGGGAGAAGTATATCGGGATCCTGCTCGGCTACGGCGAGAACGGGAAGGAGTACACGAAGCGCATTGCGCTTCCGGCAGAAGCTGCGAGCAGCACGAAGGTGCCTGCCGATGTCGGGAACCTGGGGTGCATCGGCGCCGGGGTGCATGCGATGAGCGCCCTGTATCCCGAGCTTGCCAGGCTGCCGGTACATCTCCGGGGTCTTGCAACCGCAACCGGGGTGAGTGCCCACTCCGTTGCGAAGAAGTACGGGTTTGCCTACTGCACCACCGACTACCGTTCGATCCTGGAGGATCCCGAGATCGACTCCGTGCTGATAGCAACACGAAACGACCTGCACGCGGCGATGGCCGTTGAGGCCCTCTCAAGCGGGAAGAACGTATTTGTCGAAAAGCCGCTCGCAACAACGCCCGATGAACTCCGGCAGGTTGTACGGGCCTGGAAGGAGCACGGCGGACGCCTGATGGTCGGATTCAACCGGAGGCACTCCTCGCTCTCCGGGAGACTGAAACAGTTCTTTGCCGGCAGGAACTCACCGATGATCATCCACTACCGGGTGAACGCCGGGCAGATCCCGGCAGACCACTGGGTGCATGATGCGGAGCAGGGGGGCGGGATGCTGATCTCGGAGTGCTGCCACTTCATCGACTTCATGCAGTACCTCACCGATGCGCGGCCTGCCACGGTCTTTGCACGGTCGATCGATCCGGGGGGCGGCACCGGGAAGTACGACAACGTCCAGATGACCCTGACCTTCGACGACGGCTCCCTCGGCAGCATCACCTACACAACCCTGGGGGACGGCTCGTATTCCAAGGAGATGGTGGAGGTCTTCTGCAGCAATGCCGTCGGGAGGATCACCGACTTCCGGGAGCTCGAACTCTGGAGAGGGGGGCGGTCGGAGAAGGCGAGGCGGTGGCTGAGCCGGGATAAGGGATTCCATGAGGAGCTGTCGGCATTCATCGCCGGCGATCTGCCTGACTTTGCAGGCAGCGTCTGTACCACTGCAGCAACCTTCAGGGCACTGGAGTCGATTGAATCCGGAAAACCGCTTGCGATCGATCTGCAGTCGCTCGGGCTCTAGAGAGGAATATCACCCTTCTTTTACCGCCGGGCCTGTCCGCCGCGCTCTCAAGCCCAAAAACCCGGGAATCCGGCAGCATCATGCCGGCGCAGGGTTCGCGTCGCAATCAGCCTGGTCTTTAAAGGGAGCGGTATAAAGGTAAAACGCTCGTGAGGGGATGCACCGGGCGCGGGGTCGGATAGGGTATGGGTATCCCGAACCTGGTTTTTCCGGCAGTCACGGCACAATTGGCCGTGGCAGACATCGCCACAGGAGTAGAGACCGGCTAGGGGATCTCCACCTCCCCGCGAACCCCTGAGAGGATAGGCAATGGGAAGCCGTGTACGGGAGCGAAGCGGGTCAGGCCCGGAGGTCTTCGATAGTGATCGATCAGAGACGCGTGACGATCTGCAAAAGCTACATTCTCCTTCTGGGGAATATGCAGATCATCCCGCCGACCGGCGGCACAGGTGGTTTGAGGGAGAGCACGTTTGCCGGAAGCCGCATGCCGGTCGCTGGAACACACTGCGGTACCAACGGTTCCCTGCAGCACGGCGAAGCGAAAATAGGTCGATGGATATTGCCCGGTTTCTGCCCGGGCAGACCTCTCCCGCGGGGAGGGGCGCGAGAATCGATGTGATCGTCAGGTTCGGATCTGCTCGAGCTGGTCCCGGATCCGCTCGGGGATCGTCCGCCCATCCAGGACATCCATTGCTCTTCTCCATTCATCACGTCTGCACGAACAGTCCAGATCGTCAAAGACCGCAGTATCGAAATATGCGTTGTACTTCTCGATGCACCGGATCACCTCTGCATCGCAGTGTCCGCAGTTTCTCGCCCAGTCGAGGGACTCCACCGAGTACGTCCACGGGCTTACATAGAGATTGACACGGTCACCGTAGGTCTCTCTGCACCGCTTTAACAGCTCGACGAGACTCCATAACCACGGCGGACGGTAGAGATTCCGCTTCCAGAGTTCATGCACGACGGTGTTTCTCTCAACCGTCATCACTTCAAGATCGATGTAGCGGATGCCCTTCCCGGCGAGGTACCCGATGGTTTTTAAGAGATCTTCAATGGATTCAGACTCCGTCAGGAACGGCGGTTTCACGAGGAGCAGCGGTTTTGCAAGCACCCCGGCCCGGTTTACCCGTGTGAAGAAGGCGTCGAAGTTATTTGACGAAAATCCCTTATTGATGCAGAGATTCATAACCTGCGGATCAGCCGATTCAAAACCGAATGCAAGTTCGAGAAGCCTTCCGTTCAGGCATTCCTTCACCCGTTTCACCCTCTCCTCGGGTGAGTAGTCGATCCGCGATTCCACCACGACCTTCCTGATATTTTTATACCCGTCTATGAGGTCGCAGATGCGTTCAATGGCGCGAAGGGGGGTTTCACGCTCGTTAAAAATATTGCCGTCATTGTAAATCGAGACGATCGGATATTCCCCCAGATCGACGGCATCCATCACATATTTGAACTGTGCGACGTACTCTTCCTCCGAGACCTCCTTTCCGTGTGCGGTTGCACAGTAAAAGCCGCACATCGTGCATCCGCCGGTCTTCTCCACCCATTCGCAGCCGGTTGACCGGAGAAATACAATGAGCCGCCTGACGGGTTCATCGTCGAGATGGCCGATTCTCTCTTCCCATCCTACCGGAATGGTGAAGTCGATGCTTTCTGCCTGCAATCCGTTTTGTTTCCGCAATTCCCGTGCAAGAGTCTGAATGCTGTCAAGGACACTACTCTCCAGCGAGGATGTCCGGGACACTCCTGCATCGCTATCACTTTCTTTGGCACTGCTCTGAATAAACACGCATTCCCCCCCCATTCCTGAAACGCTTCTTTGGCTTTTCCACAGGCATACCGTTTCAGGTGCCATCGATTCTTGCTAATCGAGACATATCCATTGACGGGTTCTGTTTATTTATAGTTTATGCAGGCGATGAAACCCGGAGAGACTGCGGTGACAGATGGGGCGGCAGCGCCCTGTGCAGGGTTCGCCTCCGCCCCCGCTGAAACGCTCCCCGGCGCAGGAGAGCATATCTGCCTCTGCCGTTGCCGGGCCGGGATGCGGGACCTCTGCACGCCCAACCGATGAAGATCTGGATACGCCCCCGATATCCAGTTGTGGCCTGAATTTTCCATAAACACAGGCCGCCCGGGGCAATCGGAGGTGCCCGCCGCAGGGTCCGGCACGTTCCTGTGCCCGATGTCCTGCCGGCTATCGCTTCACGGGAAACCCCCTCCTCCGGCGGAAAACGACTCCCCGAAGTCCGCTATACCGGGAGCAAAGCACCTGTTTCTTAATTTAATTCATTGATCTTCCTGTAAAAATCGAGCCGGAATGGGAAATGGCAGGTTATTACTGCTTTAGATCTTCTTCTCCGATGCACGGCTTCCCATCGGCTATCTTCATAGGGAGGTGGAGGCCCCCTCTCAGGATGGGGGGATGCTCCGGTCCACCGGAACGGGACTGCCGATAAAGAACGGATCCGGGGTATCTGCACCACATTCGGGTTCGTTTGGTATGCCCGGTGCAGCGTTCGATCAGCCACAGGTCCACGGGGCGGCACGAATGACGGGACGCATGCATCGGGGAACGCTCCGGGCTGCCCTGTAGATATGCCGTGAATGCCTTTTGATCTCGCTTCGGTGTTCGGGCAGAGCCTCTCACGGTTCGGTGTCATTCCTCATACGATAGTTTAATTAATAGTGTCATCTTATGAGGAACGAACCGCATTGCGAGAACCAGGCAATCGGAATTTCAACTCCTGCAGAGCGGGGCCTTCCAGAACAGGACAATCAACGCCTGTGGGGATCCGGCACGGGCACCTCTGATGGCAGGATCATCCTGTGGCGGTCGCCGCGCCACCGGGTCGGCACCGCGCAGTTCACGCGGCGTGTCTGCGGCAGGAGGCCCTCCGGTATGCCGGAGGCTGCATGCATGGCGCGCACAATTGGGATCCGGGGTATCCCGGCCCGGGTGTAGATGTGTCGGGCGGAACAGAGTCGAATGGGGGGATAAGATCGCGATGCCCGGTTTCTGGGAGCAGCTGCATGACCGGAGCTCCTTTACTGTAAAGGCAATCCGCCTATTGCCTGCGTTCCGGGTCTTTCTGAGCACCTACGCCCTTCTTCAGCGGTCGCAGTGGTGGACTGCCGAGGAGCATGCGGCATATCAGCGGGAGCACCTTGCCCGGCTTCTCGCGCATGCCTACGAGAACGTGCCCTACTATCGCCGCGTCTTCCGCGAGCGGCAGCTCGTGCCCGAGGATATCAGGGAGATCGCCGACCTGCAG
>JAHKLN010000091.1 GCA_020854755.1 Methanomicrobiaceae archaeon
CCCCCTCCCTGCGAGCCGCCTCCCCCCGGATGAAGCGCCCGTGGGAAGCCGTGTACGGGGGTGCAAATAACCACGTGGTAAGAGCCCTCCATTTCAGATACCGGCTTAATGTTCATGTGAATGCCTATGAAGCCCCCGAAGGGGGCAACAGGCGCAACTGATGAACATTCTTGAGCGATATCGATATCCGGGTCCGGTTTTCTCTGACCGTCCCGGTGTAGTGGACCGAGGGGACAATCGCTCCCGCCCCGGGAAGGAGGAGACCACCTCCCCGCGGCCGCCGCCCCGATCCCCCATTGTGATCCCCCTCTTTATGCACCGGACCGGGATAGGGGATAGACCGGAAACACTGACCGGGGGCAGTACTACTGAGTTCAATCGATCTTCACAATCGCGCCCGCGGCAATCGCGCCCGCGGCCCGCAGGGCGGCACACCCGTTTCGCCCGTTTCGCAACACTCAGCCGGCAGGGAAGGGCACACCCTCGCCCGGCCGCTCCCCCATGAGACAGCAGGGCAGGGTTCCAGCCAGGATAGCAGAAATCCTGCCTGTCCCGCCGCCTGCTCCCGCGGTATATCGGCGGGGGCGGGGAGGCCTCCTCCCGTCAGGGATGTCTCGGGACGACCTGCATGGCGGCCCTCCGGGTCAGGTGTTCCCCGTCATGCTCCGGATTGTTCACCTCGAGCGATACCGGGTATGCCTCCAGATCCTCCGCCGGGCGGGGCGCGAGCATGGTTCGGATCTCCTCGGCGGTGAGCGGCCCTGGCTGCAGCCACCGGCCTTCATCCTCCCGGCGCAGGATTGCCGGCATCCGGGAATGGATCGGGCGGATGAGATCGTTCGGCTCCGTGGTGATGATCGCATACGTCTTCAGGAGCACCCCCGCCGGGCTCTGCCATTCATCGTAGAGCCCGGCAAACGCACAGAGGCAGTCGTCTTTCATGCGGATGTAGTACGGAATCCTGCCGCGTCCTGAAATATTCCACTCGTAAAATCCTGTTGCCGGGACCAGGCATCGCTTCCTCCTGACAAGCGAGCGGAATGAGGGCTTCTCTGTCAGGGTCTCCGCCCGGGCGTTGATCAGCCTCCTGCCGATGGCGGGATCCTTCGCCCATGCGGGAATGAGCCCCCACCGCATCAGGGAGAGGCGCCCCTCCCCGCCCTCCGGCAGGATCACCGGCATCTCGCTCCCGGGCGGGACGTTGAACCTGGACCGGAGACCGATCTCAGGCACGAAAACACGAAACCGCCTCCCCAGGTCGTCGATACAGGTCAGTGAATATCGTCCGCACATGCTCTTCAGAGGAGGGATAGCGCTCATTATATTTCGAAGTATCGCCGGGCGGACGGGCGGGCGCGCCGCGATACCTATATATCTCCCGGCGCATAATCCCCTATATCGGCAAAACAGCACACCGGGGTCAATGACGTGAAGATCAGACGATACCGGCCTCCCGTTTCCCTCGAGGCAAAACCGTTCCGGGCGGTCAGGCGGCTGCACCGCAACCCGACGTACATCACGCTCCAGCTCGGCCCGCTGCTGAACCTCTTCGTTCTTGCGATCCTCTCCGTGACGGCGTCGATGTCGGGCATCTGTTTCGGCATGTGCCTCCGCCTGGCCGGCCTGTAGGCAGGGGAGGGGGGCGGCCTACCTCCTCCCGTAGTTCCTGTACACGTACCAGAGCCCGGCAAAGACGGCGGCGAGCAGGAGCAGCCCGAAGAGTGCGATGAACGACCGCTCCTTTATCAGAATGCGGAACTCGTCCTCCCTCTCGAGCTGGTCGCTCGTCACTTTTACGCCCAGCTTGTACTCGCCTGCAACGATATCACCGGGCGGGGCAACGGTGATGGCCACCGTCCTCCGGTCGCCGGCATCAAGGCTTGCGATGGATTCCGGATCGATGTTCGCCGTCCATCCTTCGGGTGCGCTGATCTCCGGGACGATGTTTGTCAGGGCGCCGGCGGTGCCGGTGTTTGCAACGGTGACTTCAAACGAGACCGTGCCTCCCCGGGTCGTCTCGTAGCGGTACCCCCGCGAAGAGAGGCGCATGTCATGGCTGCCCCGCATCCGGAGCGTCAGGGTCTCCTCATAGATCCGCGCCGGCGACCCGGCAACGGCGGTGACGACGTACTCCCCTATCTCAACCCCATAGGGGGGGAGAAACTCCAGATACAGCGTCTTCTCCTCGCCTGCCGGCACGAAGAGCTCGGAGACCTCCTCCACGCCCGAAGCGCTCTCCTTGTAGCGCGCATACCACCCCTCGGGCAGGCCGGATACGCTCAGGGCGTACGTATCGTCGGACCTCCCGATATTCTTCATCCGGATCTCAAATACCGGGTTGCTCCCGACCATCGTTATGCGCGAGGGCGATCGCGCCTGAAACTCTGCATAGAACATCTCCCTCTCAAGCGGCATGATGCCGAGATCGGTCTTCCTCCCGATCCTGACGTCGACGTCCTTCTCTTCGCGGGTCTTGTAGCCCGGCTTCTCGATCCTGCAGGTATACGTCCCTTTCGGGACCTCGATGCTGACCCTGCCCTCGGCGGTCGTCATCATCTGCTCGACAAGGGTAGCACCCGCATACACCCCCACCGTCGCGCCCCGGACGACATCGCCCTCCTTGTCCACGACGATCAGATCGAGCGTTCCTTTCTCACCCCGGTGCGACTTCGTGATCGTCGTATAGACCCAGACTCTCTCATCGCCTATGCCGATCCGAAACCCGTATTCGCCGATATCTGCGTCGCCGGGGGTGTCCACCAGGAACGTGACCGTCTTGCTCCCGCCCCCGGGGATCATGATCCTGTCCACCTCTGTCGCGCCGTCCATAAACGCGACGTCCCAGTTTCTGCCGTCCCGGTACCCCCAGGAGAGAAGATGATACGTGGCCGTACTGCCGTGGTTGATCACCAGCAGGTCAAAGGACGCGATATCACCCGCCTCTATCCGCTGGCCGGGGAAATCGCAGAAGACTTCGATCCTCTTCTCCAGATCCTGCGCCAGAGCGGTGGGGCAGAGGAGGAGCGTGCAGAAAACGATGGTGAGGAGGAGGCGCTGCCGCATGGCGATCACCTGATATCCATCCTCATGAACGCCGCATACGCCGCGGCAAAGAAGACCGACGGAACGACGATGAGGGCAGCGAGGTTCATCCAGACCGTTGCAAGAGCATCAAGCATCCCCGGTGCCTCGTCTGCATCGGGTGCAGACTGCACGGAGGTGAAGGGGTTCGCCATCAGCGCTGCCATCCGCGGGTTGGTGATGGCGGTCGATATCGTCTGATAGTTTGCCTGCGGGGAGATCAGGTTCGTGAGATCGGTGACGACCTTCCGTTTCTCCCAGTAGGCCTGCATCTCGTCCTGGTATCGCTCCCATTCATCCTCGTTCATCCGGATGGGAACGGGAGCGGCGATCTCCTTGCCCTCGGCCTCGGCGCTGCTCGAACCGGTATAGACGACTTCCATCCTGGCCACCGAGGGAGGCTCGGGCTGTTCGCCTGCCACGGTATCCGCCGCAATGCTTCCCACCATCGGCATGAGCGTCGTGAGCGCAAAGAAGATGATCAGGGTATAGATGAGGGCGTTCCCGCTCTCCTTTGAGACCGTCGACATCATGAGCGCCAGTGCAAAGAACGTGATGAGGAAGAGGGTCGATACGATCCCGTACAGCAGGATCGAGCCCAGTTCCGCGATGGTCGGGACGATGCTGAAGAGGAGGAGGAGCGCAAGCGAGACGAGTATGGAGAGGCCCATGGCAAATCCGAGTGCGGCGATCCCGCCGAGCGCCTTGCCGTTGATGATCTCGTCGCGGAAGACCGGGTGGGAGAGGAGGGATTTCAGCGATCGGGACTCTTTCTCCTTTGAGACGAGATCAAAGCCCATCGCAATGGCGAGCACCGCGCCGAATGCCGATATGTAGACTGCCATGTACATGAACACGTACATGACGGTGGGCTTCTCCGGCATCCACCCCGGATCCCCATGGACCTCGATCTCCGAGATGATCTGCATCTGCTCGTTGTACGACTGAAGGCTCATCTCGTACATGTCGATGCCCTGGTGCATGCCGGCCGCCGATATGGCGAGGAAGAGAGCGAGGATGATCACAAACCTCCTGCTTGTGACGTGGTCGACGAACTCCTTCCGTGCAACGGTGAGCAGTCTTCCCGCGGTCATGCTTCCCTCCGGTATGCCGAGAGAAAGATGTCCTCGAGCGTCGGTTCAAGGAGGCGCAGCTCGCGGACGGTCATGTCTCGTTCACGGAGGAGCGATGCGATGCCGTCCCGGATGTCTGACGACGCCTCGATGGCCGCCCGGTTGCCGTTCTGCTCGATCGAGACGACCCCCGGCAGATCGAGCGGAGGCAGCGGTTCCTTCGTCTCAAGGATGATCGTCACGGTGTCGGCGTCCGCCCGGGTGAGTTCCCGCCTCACCTCCTCGAGCGTCCCGTTCGCAACAAGCCTCCCCTGCGCGATGATCCCGACGCTCGTGCAGACCTGCCGCACCTCGGAGAGGATATGCGACGAGACGAAGACTGTCTTCCCCTCGCGGGCGAGGCGCGCAATCAGCTCCCGGTACTCCAGCACGCCCTCCGGATCCAGGTTCGACGTGGGCTCGTCAAGGAAGAGCACCAGCGGATCGTTGAGCAGCGCCTGGGCAAGGCCGAGCCGCTGCTTCATGCCCCGCGAAAACTCCCCGGCCTTCTGGGTCACGCCGTCCAGGTGGACGAGCTCGAGCAGCGTGGCGATCCGCTCCCGCCTTTCTGCGGCATCCATCCCGTAAAACCGGGCGAAATAGTCCAGGTTCTCTTCGGCGGTCAGGCTGCCGTAGAACCCGACGTCCTCGGGCAGGTACCCGATGATCTCCTTTACCGCCAGCGGAGCTTCTGTCGTCCCGATGCCGTTTATCGTGCATGCCCCGGACGTGGGTTCGATCATCCCGACCAGCATCAGCATCGTCGTGCTCTTCCCCGCCCCGTTCGGTCCCAGAAAGCCGAATATCTCGCCTCTGTCGACCGTCAGGTTCAGGGTGTCGACGGCTTTTATTCCGTTGTAAACCTTGGTGAGGTTCTCGGTACGTATCATGTTACACTCATCTGCCGCGCTCACATATTTCGCAGACGGCCGGCGATGCGATGCAGCGTACGGGATCGGGGAGGGGCTGCCAGCGCCGGGCCAAACGATCGGAGTCTCGTCAGGGCTGTTTTTTCGGGCAGTCGCCTCCGTTGACCGCTTTGCTAAGAATCGTCGGGGCCGTTGCGAACAGTGCCGGTTGTTCGATATGCGTTCGATTAACAGCTCAATTCCGGCAGTGAAAAGCCTTGCGATGACTTCGGGATTTTTCGAACCTATCACCGGCCTGCTCCGGGAACGGAGGATCTGTCTCCGTTCCGGGGTGACAGCGTCCGGAAGATTTTTGCCGTCCGGAAGTACAGGGGCCATGAAACGGTGTGACGGGAGTGGATAGAGAGAGGTCGCCCGCAGCAGCGATCACCCGGGTGACGGGGCGCTGCCGCGATACCGCGAAGAGACTGCAGATCCCGGCCGTGATCGTCACCTACTGCGCAGTCGCCGCCGGCATCGGGTACCTGATGTCGCTTGCAACCGGCGGCGCGGAGGTCTGGTGCACCTACGATGCGCAGCGTTTTCATGCGATGGCAGGAGCGATCCTTGAGGGGCTCACCCCCTATATCGATTATGTGGACCCAAAGCCGCCCCTCCTGTTCTTCACCGTTGCGCTGATGGACGCCGTCGCCCCTGCCGGATCCATCGACATTCCTGTCGTTTCGGCAGCAAACCTCGCGGCCGCAGTCCTGATATGGCAGATCGGCCGGGAGGACTACGGGATGATCGCCGGCTTCTCGGCAGGCCTCCTGTACCTGGTCTCGGCAGCATTCGTGCAGGGGTATTTTCTGTTCAGCGAACAGTTTGCCGTCCTGCTCCTGCTCGGGGCATTCTTCGCCGCACGCCGCTCCCGGTTCGCCGCGGCGGGCCTGATGCTCGGCCTCGCCTTCGGGTTCAAGCAGTATGCGGCCCTTGCCGCCCTGCCGCTGCTCTACATGATGCACGCAGAGGGCGAGCGCCGATACTACCTGCTCATCGGGCCGGCGGCGCTCGTGACTGCCGCCTCATTTCTCGCGGTCCTGCTCGCCTACGGAAATGAGGCCGCTGCCGAGGCGCTCTACTGGACGTTCGGCGTTGCGCCGGCATACCTGCAGGGCGACCCCGCTGCTGCCGTCCCGGCATACCGGGGCAGCAGTGTGGTAGCGCTGGCGGCAAATCTGGTGGCAAGCATCGTCATGGTACTGCCGACGCTCCTCTTCGCCGCGGCAAGCGTGCTGCGGAGGGGGCTTTTAACGGTGGAGGAGCGGGCTATCGGGCTCTTTGTCCTGGTCTTCCTCGCAACGATCGTCGTACGGCAGTACCTCCACTACTGGATTCTCATGCTCCCCTTCCTGGCCCTGCTCGCATGCCGTGAGTTCGCGGACGAAAAGCAGGAGAGGTGACGCCTGCCGCCCGGGAGGGAGGTCCTCACGTGCATCCCGGGATTGGCAGCTGCGATGCCGAGGGGGTGACGATCCCCGCTCTCGATGAAAACTGCTATATGACACAACCCGTACATCTGGAACGGCTCCATACGGTGGTGATGTATCGCATGCTTCTGGCTGACCCGCGCGAAACCCCTGCAAGGAATAACGAAGACAACACCCTGCGTGTCCTGCTGATCGAAGACGATCCGGTGGATGCCGGGACCATACGCGAGACGCTCCGCTTGATGGGCGACGCCCTCGAGGTCGTGCACTCCGGAGACCTCGCTGCGGGGCTGTCTGCGCTGGCAGCGGGCGGCGTCGATGTCGTCATCCTGGATCCCGGCCTTCCCGGCAGCCAGGGGGCGGAGACGTGTACCCGTCTGCGGGATGCCGCGCCCGACGTGCCGATCGTGATCCTGACCGCCGATGAAGACGGGGGTATGGCGATTGCAGGGCTGCGGGGCGGGGCGCAGGATTACCTGGTGAAGGGACGGATCGATGCCGATCTCCTCTCCCGATCCCTGCGCTATGCAATTGAGGTGAAGAACGCGGAGGTGCGCCTCCGGCACGCAGAAGAGCGGTACCGCCGCCTTCTGGAGGGCCTGAACGGGGGAATCCGGTGGACCGATGCCGGCGTGCCGGGCATCGCCGGCCGGATGGGGACGGCGCGCGAACCCGACCACCGGTTACGGGAGCTCCACACCCTCTACAGCATATCGCGGCTGATCGGATCGGACGGCAGTAGCGTTGAGGAGATCGTCAGGGGCACGGCCGAACTGCTGCCCGGCGGTTTTGCGCACCCGGATCGCGTCGCGGCACGGATCGTGGCGGGTTCTATCCTGGCTTCGTCTTCGCCGGATGCCGCATTCTCCAGTCCGATCGTCGCCGGGATCACAGTGGACGGGAGGAGGGAGGGATATATCGAGGTGGGGTATCGCGATCCGCATGCTCCGCCCGGTGGCAGGGTATTTCTGGATGGAGAGCGGGAACTCGTCAACGTGGTTGCGGAGATGCTCGGACGGGCCATCAGGCGGATACGCGCGGAGGATCGGGTCCGCCTGAGTGAGGCGAAGTACCGGGAACTCGTCGAGAATGCAAACAGCATCATTCTCCGCTTCGACAGGCACGGCCGCATCACCTTCTTCAACGAGTTTGCCGAGAGGTTCTTCGGCTACCCGGCGGGCGAGATCGCCGGGAAGCACCTCTTCGAGACGATCGTGCCTGAAACAGAGACTCTGGGGCGGAACCTCCAGCAGATGATCGACGACATCATCGCCCACCCGGAACGCTACGTCGATAACGAGAACGAGAATGTCTGCAGTGACGGGAGGCTTGTCTGGGTCCGTTGGACGAACAGGGCAATATATGACGATTCGGGAGACATTCAGGATATCCTTGCCGTTGGTACCGACATCACCGAACGCAGGCGGGCTGAGGAGGAGCTTAAGAGCCGAAACCATCAGCTTGTGGTACTCAACGAGATCATCGGGGCATCCGCATCGTCCCTGTCGCTTGCGGAACTGCTGGAGACGGCGCTTGTAAAGACGCTCGAACTGATGGATTTCGATACCGGTGCGATCTATATGCTGGATGCCGACCGGAGGCGGGCGACGCTTCAGTATCACAGGGGGCTTCCTGATGAGTTCCTCTTCCTGAACCGGACCATCGCAGTCCATCACTGGCCGCAGAACATCGTCTTCGTCGCCGGAAAGCCCCGGTACGTGGAACAGCCTCAGAACAGGTTGCCGGGCTCCCTTGAAGAGGGTTTCCTGGACGAGTTCTGCGTCTCCTCGCTCGCCTGCATCCCGCTTATCGCCGAATCCGTCGTGGTCGGGGCGCTCTATGTCGGCAGCAGGAGAAAGGCGGCGTTCACCGGGGTGGACCGGGAGCTTCTGGAGGCCATTGGAAGGGGGATCGGTGCCGGCATTCTCAGGGGAATGCTCCACCGGCGGCTGGAGGCCGCTCACCGGGAGGCGAACCTGTACCTCGATATCCTGAGCCACGACATCAAGAACGCCGAGAACGTCTCGAGCCTGTATACCGATCTGCTGCTCGATCTGCTCGACGGCGAGGCGGAGCAGTATGCCCACAAGCTGCGGGGCAGCATCGCCAAGAGCATCAACATCCTGGACAAGGTCTCCACGATCCGCAGGATACACCAGGAGACGGCCGATCTCGGGCCGATCGATCTCGATGCCGTCATCAGGGAGGAGATAGCGGCCTGTTCCGATGCAGAGATCGCCTACGACGGCTTCCCTGTCACCGTCAGGGCAGACAGCCTCCTCTCCGAGGTCTTTGCGAATCTGCTCGGCAACAGCCTCAAGCTCGGCGGGCCCGGCGTCGGGATCTCCGTCACGGTGGAGGAGTACGACGGGGAGGACGAGACGGTCCTGGTATCGGTGGAGGATACCGGCCCGGGCGTTCCTGATGAGATGAAGAGATCGATATTCCACCGGTTCGAGCGGGGCAGCACCCGGAGCACGGGCGACGGGCTCGGGCTCTACATCGTCCGGATGCTCGTGGAACGCTACGGCGGCAGGATCTGGGTCGACGACCGGATAGACGGGCGCCCGGACCTCGGGGCGGCGTTCCGGTTCACCCTGAAAAGGCAGCCCGAACGAGGAGGCGGCGACATCGAACCCGAAGAGGAGGCATAATTCCGGTGCCGGGCGATCGCTCCCGTGCCGGCTGATGCGCACCATGATCGATGCATCGCCCCTCGTGCATGGACTGCGGAGGCATCATCATCGAGGGTGGGGACAGAGGAGCGCCCTGCCTCCAGTCCTTCACCCGGGGGGATAGGCAATGGGAAGCCGTGCATGCGGCGAGACGAGCATGAGGCCGAGATCGCCCGCAGGCACGATGGATGAATATCCATGGCCGGTCCCGGATACTGCGGGCATGCTCTTTTACAGACGGCCTGCTCCTGATGCGCCCGGCAGCATGTTTTTGCACCGTCAGGTGAACATAGGGATCACCTGTCCGCACCGGCGGCGAAGGCAGACGGGTATCAGCCGGCTCTCCGGACAGGGCACTGCGGGTGGTTGTGCGTGGGCGGCAGCATCATCGAAGTGAGGAACCTCGAGCATACCTTCGACGGGATCAGGGCTGTGGACGACGTCAGCTTCACGGTGCGGGAGGGGGAGATCTTCTCGTTTCTCGGACCGAACGGTGCCGGGAAGAGCACCACCATCAACGTCCTTATAACGCTCCTCCCGCTGCAGAAGGGGACGGTCCGGGTGGCAGGCTATGATCTGGCAGAGCACCCGGAGCGGGTGCGGGAGTCCATCGGCGTCGTCTTCCAGAACCAGGTTCTCGATCGCGACCTGACCGTCTGGGAGACGATGGAGTTCCACGGGCGGCTCTACTCGATCCCGCGGGAGGAGCGCCGGGCGAAGATCGACGAGATGCTCCGGGTGGTCGAGCTGGAGGCGAAGAGAGACGTCCTGACGAAGTACCTGAGCGGCGGGATGAAGCGGCGCCTGGAGATTGCGCGGGGACTGATGACCACGCCGAGGGTGCTCTTCCTGGACGAACCGACCCTCGGGCTCGATCCCCAGACGCGGATGAGGATGTGGGACTATATCAGGCAGGTCAACAATCGCGGGACGACGATCTTTCTCACCACCCACTACATGGACGAGGCGGATCGGCTGAGCGACCGGATCAGCATCATCGACCACGGCAAAATCGTCGTCTCCGGTACCCCGGACGGGCTGAAGAACGCCCTCGGCGAGGACGTGATCTACCTTGGCACGACCGATGATCAGGCCGCGAGGGCAGCGCTCGGGGGGCTTGCAGACGTGAAGCGGATCAGGGAGACCCCCCGCGGGCTGACGATCATAAGCAGCGGGGACGCGGGCCGGTCTCTCCCCGGCATCATCGAACGGGTGCGTGCGCATGGTGTTTCGATCAGGAGCATCAACGTCAAGAAGCCCACCATGGACGATGTCTTCGTCCACCATACCGGCAGGGAGCTGCGGGATTCCGGCAGCGCGCCGGTAGTGCAGGAGGAAAACGAACGGTGAAGAAGGAGTTTCTGGCCGTGTACTGGCGGGAGATGATCCGGTTCACCCGCTTCAAGGCGCTTCTCGTCTCGTCGCTGCTGCAGCCCGCGCTCTGGATGGCGTTCTTCGGTGTCGCCATGTCCAGCAGTTTCAACCGCCTTGGCGCTGCCGTCCCCCCGCCCCCCGGCGTCTTTGCCGTGGAGTACCTCACCTTCATGGGAGCGGGGGTGATCGCCATGACCACGCTGTTTACCAGCCTCTTCGGCGGGATCAGCCTCCTCTTCGACAAGAACTGGGGGCTCCTGCGGGAGATGCTCGCAAGCCCCATGCCGCGGACCCATATCATGGTCGGCGTCAGTCTCTCCGGCATGACGAAGTCGTTTATACAGGTGAGCATCATCATGGCGTTCGGGCTGCTGATCGGGGTCCGGTTCTTTCCCGGGTACTCGCCGCTCCAGGTGCTCCTGGCCATCCTCGGCATCCTGGCGTTCGTCGGCGTCTTCTCGCTCGGCTTCCTCTTTCTCTCCTCCACCATCGCGATCTCCATGGAGAGCCCGGAGGGCCTCCAGGGCGTCATCACCCTCCTCTCGCTGCCGCTCTTCTTCGTCAGCAACGCGCTCTACCCGGTCGATGCGTTCCCCCCGGCGCTCCGTGCCTTATCGATCGTCAACCCCCTCACATACCTCGTCACCGGCATCAGGTATTTCGCCATCGGCAGCGACTTCTTTGCAATCGGCACCCACTACTCGTTCACCGCAGGCGACATTCTCGTCTCGTTCCTGGCGCTCGTGCTCTTCGCCTTGATCACCTATACCATGGCGTGGCACACCTTCCGGAGGGCGGTGATCACCTGATGAAGGGGTATAGAGGGTATGCCATGGACAGCATGAAGAGAGCCGCGCTGCTTGCCCTGATCCTCATCGGCCTCTGCGTTTCCGCCGGATGTTTCGGTCCGATACCCGGCGCCGGGCAGACCGAGACGGAATACCGGACGGTGGCCGCAGGGCCAGGCCGCGAGATCGTGGTGCAGAACCGAAACGGCAACGTGCATCTGGAGGCATGGGACAGGGATTACGTCGAGATCACGGCGGAAATGAGGACCTCCTTCTTCAGGAGCGAGCTTGATCGGGCAGAGATTCCTGTCTCAGACAGCGATACCCTGCTGATCGAGACGCGGCATTCAGGGCAGAACGTCCGGGTGCAGGTGGACTACCGGATCAACGTCCCGGCAGATGCCGAAGTCACCCGGATCACGACCACGAACGGCGCGATCGTTGCAGAGAACGCCCGGGTAGCCAGAGCAGAGGCCTCAAACGGGCCGATCACGCTGAGGGGCACGAGGGGGGACGTCTCCATGGTCACCTCAAACGGGCCGATCGAGGTGGAGGATGTCTCCGGTTTTGTTGCGGCGGCCACGAGCAACGGCGGGATTACCGCGAGAAACGTCTCCGGCATCGCCGATCTGAAGGCCTCAAACGGCGCGATCGTCGCCGATCTCCCTGCCATGCGGGATGACGTGAGCATTGCAACAAGCAACGGGGCTGTGACAATCCGGGTTTCTGCCGGGCTCGATGCCGACGTGCTGCTCCAGACCTCAAACGGCAGGATTGCCGTGCACGATCTTCCACTCACGTTCCGGCAGTATTCTGACAGGTTCGTCCAGGGCGTCCTGGGCAGCGGCGGGCATACCCTCTCCGTCAGCACCTCAAACGCCGCAATCGAACTCTTCCCCCTTTCGTGAGAAGGGCGCGTTCTACCGGTGTTTCGCGTGGTAGGGCCGCCGGGTAACATTATTAGGATATGGCCGCCTCATGATCCATTGAGAGGTCAGCATCGATGACGGCAACGGTCTATTTCACCGATCTCAGGGCGAGGAGCAGCAGGGAGAGCAAGGTGCAGAAGATCGTGCGCCTCTTTGACGCGGCGGGATTTTCTGGACTTATCCGGCCCGGGGATCTGACCGCGATCAAGGTGCATGTCGGCGAGCGCGGGAACGATTCGTACATCAACCCGGTCTTCGTGAGGCAGATTGTCGACCGGGTGAAAGAGCGGGGGGGAAAGCCGTTCATCACCGATACCAGCACGCTCTACCTCGGCAGCAGGTCAAACGCCGTCGATCACCTCACCACCGCCATCGAGCACGGGTTTGCGTACGCGGTGGTCGGTGCGCCGGTCATCATCGCGGATGGGCTGCGGGGCGGGCACGGTGTCGATGTCGAGATACGGAAGAAGCATTTCGCCTCCGTCAGGATCGCCGGGGATATCACCGCCGCCAAGAGCATGATCGTCCTCTCCCACGTGAAAGGGCACGATCTGGCCGGGTTCGGCGGCGCGATCAAGAACCTGGCGATGGGCTGCGCAACCGCCAAGGGCAAGGCGGAGCAGCATGCAGGGAGGCCCATCGTCGATCAGGAGCGGTGCGAGGGCTGCGGCATCTGCACCATCGTCTGCCCCCAGGCGGCGATGGAGATCACCGGGAAGGGGACGGTCTGCAACGTTGAGCACTGCGTCGGATGCGGGGACTGCATGCGGCACTGCCCGCAGGCGGCGATCGACTTCGACTGGAGCGTGGAGCTCCTGCCGTTCCTCGAGCGGATGACCGAGTATGCCTACGGGGCGCTGCAGGGGAAGCAGCAGAAGACGGGCTTCATCAACTTCCTCCTCTCCATCACCCCCGACTGCGACTGCGTCCCCTGGTCCGACGCCCCTCTCGTACCCGATATCGGCATCCTCGCATCCACCGACCCGGTGGCGATAGACCGGGCGAGCTACGATCTGGTGAACAGCCAGCAGGGGCTGCAGAAGTCCCACCTCAGGTCCGGCCATGCTCCGGGGGAGGATAAGTTTAAGGGCGCGTGGGAATACACCGAGGGGAGACACCAGTTCGCCTATGGCGAGGAGATCGGGCTCGGTACCGAAGACTACCGGCTCGTCGAGGTGAGCGAATGAAGAAGGTGCTGCTGCTCTGCGGAAGCCCCCGGCCAGAGGGGAACACGGCGCAGGTCATCAGGGAGTGCGCGAAGGTGATTGCCGACCACGGCGTGGAGGCCGAGACGGTCTCGCTTGCCGGGACGGTGATCGAATCATGCATCGCCTGCCGGACCTGCGCCGCTAACGGTATGTGTATCATCGAGGACGGACTCAACGAGATCATCGAGAAGCTCAGGGAGTCGGACGGCTTCATCGTCGGATCCCCTGTCTACTTCGGGACAGCACGGGGAGATGTTATGGCGGCTCTCCAGCGGATTGGCATGGTCTCGATGGCGTCGGACAACTTCCTCTCCAGGAAGGTGGGCGGCCCAATCGCCGTCGCACGGCGAGGTGGGCATACAGCGACGATACAGGAGATGCTCATGTTCTTCCTGATCAACGACATGATCGTCCCGGGTTCGATCTACTGGAATATCGTCTTTGGAAAAGAGCCCGGGGAGGCTGTCCGGGACGAGGAAGGCATGCGGACCGTCCGGCGCTTTGCCGAGAACGTGGCGTTCCTGGTGAAGAGGCTGGATTGAACGACCGGCGTCGGTCCGGTCATCCGGGAACGCGGCTGAATCCCGGCGGCCCACAGGTGCGGCCTCTATTTTTGATTTCGATGGTGTTGTATCAACGTGGATTGTGAAGATCACCATCTGCCTTCCTCCTGCGTTTTCTATGAGAATGAAGCCGGTTTCTGTAAATGGTGGCATCTCGCCGCTCAGATCAATTCGCCCCCGTACACGGCTACCCACCGGCTATCCTCGCGGGGGGAGGGGGTCTCCCCCTCCCGGGCGGGGTGGGATGTCCCCCTCGGCCCACTGTCCGGGGATAGCCGGAGAATACCGGACCCGGCGTGTCTGTGCAGCGTCAAGAATTTTCATCGGTTGCGCCTGCAGCCCCTTTCGGGGGCTTCATACGCGGTCTCCTATGAAAATCAAGCCGGATTCTGCAATGGATGGTTCTTTGCGGTCAATACCGTTGCGCCTCCGTACACGGCTTCCCACCGGCTATCCTCATAGGGGGAGGCGGCATGCGGGGAGGAGGACACCCCCTCCCCTGCCCCCACCCGCTGGCGATTGCCCTCTCGGTCCACTGTCCCGGGAGAACCAGAGGAGAGAAACCGGACCCGGGGTGTCGGCG
>JAHKLN010000048.1 GCA_020854755.1 Methanomicrobiaceae archaeon
CCCACCCCCTGGCGATTGCCCTCCCGGTCCAGTGTCCCGGGAGAACCAGAGGAGAGAAACCGGACCCGGGGTGTCGGCACAGAACGCAAGGGATTTTCATGGCTGCGCTTGCACCGATCCCCGGCGCATGAGAGTTCATATGAGAATGCGAACCGGTTACAAAATGGAAGCCTCTCACTGCTCAAATCAATTCGCCCCCATACACGGCTCCTCCCCGCCTATCCTCGCGGGGGGAGGCGGCTCTCGGGGAGGGGGAGACCCCATGGCGATTGCCCGCCACGGTCCACCGTCCCGGGAGAATCGGGACAAAACCAAATCCGGTATATCCACGCCGAATACACCGGGTGCGCCTGCAATCCCGCCTGGTCCGGTGCCGGCCATTCCCCGCAACCCCCCGGAGCGGTGCAAGGGTTCGCCTGCACTGCTATAGGGATGGGCGTCGTACAGATCCCGGTCGCCATGATCGTCTCTGCCGATCTCCATATCCATTCCCGGTTCGCTATGGCGTCGTCGCGCGCCATGACGCCTGAATCGCTCCTTGCCGCCGCTGCCCGGAAGGGGCTCGACGTCCTGGGCAGCGGCGACGCCCTCCACCCGGCATGGCGCGCGGACTGGCGGGACCGGGCTGCAGACGATGCCGGGATCCTGGTCGTGCCGAGCGCCGAGGTCGAGGACCGCCACCGGGTGCACCACCTGATCCTGATGGAAGATCTCGACCTTTTTACGGCCCTCGCCGACCGGCTCGACGGGCAGAGCAGGAATATCGGCAGCAGCGGACGGCCGCACGTCTCCCTTCCCGCCGAAGAGATCGCGGCGGCGGTGCACGATCTGGGCGGCCTCATCGGCCCGGCGCACGCCTTTACGCCCTGGACATCGGTATACGCCTCGTTCGACTCGATCCCGGACTGCTACGGCGCGGAGGCGATAGACTTTCTCGAGCTCGGGCTGAGCGCCGACACCTCCTACGGCGCGGCAATCCCGGAGCTCTTTCGCGTTCCGTTCCTCTCAAACTCCGACGCCCACAGCCCCTCGCCCCACCGGCTCGGGCGGGAGTTCACCCGGTTCGAGATCAAAAAGCGCACCGTCCGCCATCTCCTCGACGCGGTGCAGCGCGGAGCGATCGCGATGAACGCCGGATTCTTCCCGGAGGAGGGGAAGTACAACCGCACGGCCTGCATCGGGTGCTACCGGCAGTATACCCGCGACGAGGCGGAGGCACTCCGCTGGCGATGCCCCGCAGACGGCAGGCGTATCAAGAAGGGCGTGCGGGACCGGGCGCAGGAGCTCTCCGGCAGTGCGCCGGGCGTGCGGCCGCCATACCTCCACACCGTCCCGCTCGGCGAGATCGTGCGGCAGGTCGTCGGCAGCGCATCGCCGGAGACCCGGGCCTGCCGGGCGCTCTACGGAGAGCTCCTCGCCGTGCTCGGAAACGAGATCGCGATCCTGGTCTCATGCCCGATCCCCGAGATCCGTGAGGTCAGCCCGGCGGTCGCCGACGCCGTAGCCGCCCTCAGATCCGGGCGGGTCGTCCTGCACCCGGGAGGCGGCGGCCGGTACGGCAGCATCTCGCTCTGCCGACCCGGCCGGGCATAGCTTTTTAACCTGGGAGTGCAAGCACACCCCCCATGAAACTGCTCTATGCTGTTCTGGTGCTGCTCCTTGCCGGCATCTTGATCGCAGGGTGCGCGGAGACCGACCAGAACATGACCGATAACCAGACCCCCACCGAGACGCCGACGCCGGAAGAGACGCCGACACCCGAAGAGACGCCGACCCCTGAGGAAACCCCGACCCCGGGAATGACCGAGACGCCGCCGATGCCGACGACGCCGGGGAGCGGCGCTACGCCGGTTATGGTGACGCCGCGCTACTGAAGCGGGAGGGCTACGACGACCGGAACCGTTCGGCCGCACGCACCAGCGAGGCGGCGAACCGGTCGGTGAAGTAGGCGTGGGTGTACTGCCCCATCGCGTTCTGCTCGTAGAGGCCGTCCTTTCCGCCCTCAATCCCCTTCCCGCGCGAGAGCGCAAGACCGAACCGTGCATCCCGGGCAGGGTCGATCCGCGAGTAGTGGAACTCGTGCCCCCTGAAGAGGAGGCCCTGTGCAAGGACGCCGGGGTTCCCGACGACCCGCGCCTGGACGTAGCCCAGGGCCTGGATCCTCCCCGTCATCTCGGTCTCCGCGGGGAGCACCCCCGCCATGGGATACTCGCCGTCCCCCCGGATCCGCTCCGTCAGGTAGACGAGCCCCCCGCACTCGGCATAGATCGGCATGCCGTCGTCGGCGGCGCGCTTCACGTCGGTGCGGCACCCGGATGCGGCGAGCGCCGGGGCATGGAGCTCCGGGTACCCGCCGCCGAGATAGAGCGCGTCGACCTCGGGCAGGCGGCCGTCCATCGGGCTGAAGAAGCGGAGCTCCGCTCCCGCCCGGATCAGGCGGTCGAAGTTGTCCTGATAGTAGAAGCAGAACGCGGCGTCGCGTGCAACGCCGATCACAGCCGAAGGCCGCCCGGATGCCGGCAGCCGGCGGGGGGCGGGGAGCGGAGGCGTGCACCGTGCAGCCCCGACGATGCCGTCCAGATCGCACCACTCCTCGACGACCTCGCCGAACCGCGACATCGCCGGCGACTCGATCGCCATCGTCAGCCCGAGATGCCTGCTCGCGACCGCGAGATCGTCCCGCAGCGGGATCCACCCGAGGGCAGGCGCCGCCGCAGGCGACCCGATCAGGGAGCGGTGGCGGGCGCTGCCGATCCGGTTGAAGACGACGCCGGCGATCCGCACCGCAGGATCGAACGCCGCATAGCCCTGCACCAGCGCATGGGCGCTCCGCGACATCCCTTTGACGTCCACGACGAGCACGACCGGCGCGTCCAGGATCTTCGCCACATGCGCGGTGCTCGCCTCATCCCCGCCGTCAAGGCCGTCGAACATCCCCATAACGCCCTCGATCACGGCAATATCGGCACCGCGGCACGCCGCAGCGAAGGTCTCCCGCACGCCCTCCTCCCCCATCATGAACGGATCGAGATTCCGGGAGATTCTCCCGCAGATCTCGGTGTGGTGCGTGGGGTCGATGAAATCCGGCCCGACCTTGAACGGCTGAACCACTGCTCCGCGGGCGGCAAGCGCTGCCATCAGGCCGCTTGCAACGGTCGTCTTGCCGCATCCGCTGTGCGTTCCTGCGACAACTATCCGTGGAATTGCTAGAGTCACGTCCATTACAGTTGAATACCAAATAACATAAATATGATATAGTTCAACCGGAATATGTCAAACTATATTGCCTTATATCAAATATACTTGACTCCCTGGCGCCGAGACCGGGAGTATGGAATCGTGATGTTCCCATGCACATAATGGAAGGATTCCTGCCAGGCCCATGGTGGCAGATATGGTACGTAATCTCGCTCCCGTTCATCATTGTCGGGTTGCACCAACTGAACAGACTGGTGAAAACGCAGCGTGATACGCTGCCGGCCCTTGCCGTGGCAGGGGCATTCGTCTTCGTCCTCTCGTCCCTCAAACTCCCCTCCGTGACCGGCAGCTGCTCCCATCCAACCGGCACGGGGCTTTCGGCCATCCTCTTCGGCCCGTGCATCGCTGCCGTCCTGGGCCTGATCGTGCTCATCTACCAGGCGCTCTTCCTGGCCCACGGCGGGATCACCACGCTCGGCGCGAACGTCTTCTCGATGGGGATTGCAGGACCCGCCGCGGCCTACCTGATCTACCGCGCCGGCACCCGGGCAGGGGTCAATACCTATGCCACCGTCTTTCTGGCCGCGGCGGCGGCAAACATCGTGACCTATATCGTCACCTCGGTCCAGCTGGCGCTCGCATTCCCGGGGACTGCCGGGTTCCTGGGAGCGTTCCAGGCATTCGCGGCGATCTTTGCAATCACCCAGGTACCGCTCGCAATCGTGGAGGGGGCCGTCATCGCGCTGGTCTTCAAGTACATCGTGACACTCAAACCCGATATCCTCACAAAGCTGAACCTCCTCTCCGAGAGCGCGATAGAGCGGCTGCGGGAGGCGGCGGCATGAAGCATGCGCTCGAGATCGCCGTCGCCGCGGTGATCATCATCCTTGCGGCCGTCTTCCTGGCGCAGAACGCCGGCATGCAGGAGGCATCCGGGGAGGAGGCCTGGGGCGGCGCTGACAGCGAGGCGGCGGAGCTGATCGAGGCATCGGGCTACGAGCCATGGATCGACCCGATCTGGAAGCCGCCGAGCGGCGAGATCGAGTCGCTCCTCTTTGCCATGCAGGCGGCGATCGGCGCACTCGTCATCGGCTACTTCTTCGGATACTGGAAGGGCAGCAGGAAGGCGGCCTGAGCGGGGCGGGGCATGCACGAGACGCTCGAGGATTTCGCGCTGAACAACGGCCTCCGGGACGTCAGCCCGGCGCTCAAGCTGGCGCTCGGGCTCTGCTGCATGCTCCTCAGCGTCTCGTCCCCCGCCCCCGTCGCCCCCCTCCTGATCGCGTGCTCGCTCACACTGGTCGTCCTCTTCTCTGCCGGGATCCCGGCAGGGTTTTACTTAAAACTCCTCACCATCCCGGCCTCGTTTGCGGCGATGAGCATCCTGGTCATCCTCTTCCTCACCGGCGGCGGCGAGGTGCTGGTGAGCGTTTCGCTGCCGGGGCTCCCCCTCACCGTCACCACCGGCGGCGCGAACCTGGCCGTGCTCCTGCTCGCCCGGATCTCCGGCGGGATGTGCGCCCTCTTCTTCATCTCCCTCACCACGCCGGCAACCGAGATCTTCTCCCTCATGCGGCGGTGCGGGCTGCCGGCGGCCTTTATCGATCTCTCGATGCTCATATACCGGTATATCTTCGTCTTCATCAGTGAGGCGGAGATGATCTACCGGTCGCAGGTGATGCGGCTCGGATACGGGAGCCTCCGGGAGGCGATCCGGTCCTTCGGCATGCTCGCGGGCGCCCTCTTTCTCAGGACCTGGGAGAGCGGGGAGCGGCTGATGGTGGCGATGGACGCCCGGTGCTATGACGGAAGGTTCGGGGCGCTCGATGAAACCCCGCCCGTATCCGCCCCCGCGCTGGTCGCGGTCGCGCTGTACCTTGCCGCGCTTCTGGGCATTGCATGCCTGACCATGCAGACAACGATATTCTGAGGCTTAATGATGACGGCACTGCTGGAAACACGAGATGTCAGATACCGATACCCGCACGGACCCGAAGCCCTGCGGGGCGCGAGCATCCGGATTGTGCAGGGTTCAAAGACGGCGCTCGTCGGGCCGAACGGCGCGGGGAAATCCACGCTCCTCCTGATGCTCAACGGGATGATCCGGCCCGACTCCGGGGAGGTGCTCTTTGAAGGGCGATCGCTTTCCTACGACGCCCGGTCGCTCCGCGAGCTCCGCCGCCGGGTCGGGTTCGTCTTCCAGAACCCGGACGTCCAGATCATCGCGCCGACGGTCGAGCAGGACGTGGCATTCGGGCCGGCCAACCTCGGCCTCCCCCCGGACGGGGTGAAGCGGGCCGTGCAGGATGCGCTCGCCTCCGTCGGCCTGTCCGGGTGCGAGAAGCGGCCGCCGCACCACCTCTCCGGCGGCGAGAAGAAGCGTGTCGCGATCGCCGGCATCCTTGCGATGAACCCGGATCTGCTGGTCTTCGACGAGCCGACGAGTTCGCTCGATCCGGCCAGTTCAGAGGAGATCATGGAGCTGCTCGACGAGCTGGTCGACGCCGGCAGGACGATCGTCATATCCACCCACGACGTGGAGCTGGCCTACCGCTGGGCGGATACCGTGGTGCTGATGGAGCAGGGAATGGTCCTTGCCAGCGGATCGCCCGGCGACGCCTTCTCCGACCACGCACTCCTCCGGGCAGCCCGCCTGAAGCCTCCGTGGGTGCTGGATCTCTACAACGAGCTTATCCTCAGAAACGTGATCGAGCGGGGCATCCCCCCAAAGAGCGTGCTTGAGTTCACCGACTTAATCGAGCGGAACACCCGCGGGCATCTGCCGCAGGACGAACCGGGCAGGGTCTATGTATGCGATGCCGATGCGACCGGCGGGGATGAGATCCGCGCCCTGATCGGGGCGGGGATCGTGGATCACGTCGGCGCCATGGGCTCCCGCGCGAAGGAGTTTGCCAACCGCGAGGTGATCCTGCTGGACTTCACCTACGGGGTGATCGACAAGTGCATCTTAAAGGCCCTGATCGGCGAGTCCTCGCTGATCATCACCACCGGGGGGATGATCGACCACGTCCACCGCCGGATCCGGGAGTACAGCCTGGAGAGCGGGAGGATGCTTGCAGCGATCCCGCTCGGCGGGAGGAGGGAGGCGCAGATGTCCGGGGAACCGATCGTCTGGTAGCCCCATTCGGCCCGCCCGGTCTCCTGCGGCCCTCCCGGCCGGCACGCGAAACCGCTATATGGGGGGAGCACGATGCTGCTCCATGCCCGCAGGGGAGGTGTGAGGGTGAAACTGCCCAGCCATAAGACCAAGATCGTCTGCACCATCGGGCCCGCCTCAAGCTCGAGGCGCGTCCTGGTGGAGATGATCCGGAACGGCATGAACGTGGCCAGGCTCAATCTCTCCCATGGCACGTTCGGCGAGCACAGCGTGCATATCAGGAACATCCGCGCCGCCGCCGCGGAGGCGGATCTCCCAGTCACGATCCTGATCGACCTCCCCGGCCCGAAGATCAGGATCGGCGATCTCGAGAGAGAGCCGCTCCTGCTCAGGAAGGGGGATCAGATTACCTTCACCACCGAGCCCGTCCCCGGAGATGCGGAACGCATCTCGGTCGATTTCGAGCTGTTTCCGGAGCTGGTATCGCCGGGGAGCACCATCTATATCAACGACGGATTTCTGCAGATGCAGGTGGACGAGGTCGAAGGCCGGGAGGTGAAGGGCACCGTCCTCGTTGGCGGGCAGCTCCTCTCCAGAAAAGGGATCAACCTGGTCGGAGGCTTTCTCGCGGTCGAGGCCCTGACCGAGAGGGATCTCGAGTGCATCGCGTTCGGCCTCGAAGAGGGCGTGGATACGTTCAGCATATCGTTCATCGAGCGTCCTGAGGATATCAGGAAGGCGCGCGAGTATGCGGAACGTCTGGGACATGCCATCCACGTCATCGCAAAGATCGAACGGCGGGAGGCGCTCGGCAACATCGACGACCTCCTCCGGGAGGCGGACGGCGTGATGATCGCCCGCGGCGATCTCGGGGTGCAGATCCCGATCGAAGACGTTCCCACCGTGCAGAAGCAGATCATCCGCAAGGCGAACATCCTCGGAAAACCGGTGATCACCGCGACGCAGATGCTCGAGTCGATGACTGACAACATCCGCCCGACCCGTGCCGAGGTGACCGATGTCGCAAACGCCATCCTGGATGGGAGCGATGCAGTCATGCTCTCCGAGGAGACATCGATCGGGCGCTACCCCGCAGAGACGGTGGCGATGATGGCCGGCATCGCGCAATCGATCGAGCGGCAGCGGCGCTCGCTCGCCTCGCTGTGCGGGCTCGAGGAGTATTTCCGGAGCGTTCCGGGCAGGAGAGGGATTTCGATCAGCGATGTGGTCTCGCTGACCGTGATCGAGGCAATGGATGCGCTCGATATTCCCTTCATCCTGACGCCCACGCGATCCGGCACCACGCCCCGCCAGATCTCCCGGTTCAAGCCCGACGCCTGGATCCTCGCGTTCTCCAGAAAAGAGAGCACGTTTTACTTCCTCTGCTTCTCCTACGGAGTCTATCCCTTTTTGATCCTGACGGAGGAGGAGAAGTGGCACGGGATGATCATGCAGCGTGTAAAGGATCTGGGCCTCGTGAAGACCGGGGACCGGGTGATCTTCACCGAAGGCGTCTCCCCGGGAGCGCCCGTCACCGACTCGATGACGATCCTGACGGTGGAGTGATCCGGCAGCGCACGCGGTCCATCGGATGCGGGAGAGGGCGG
>JAHKLN010000040.1 GCA_020854755.1 Methanomicrobiaceae archaeon
ATTTAGTGAAGTATGTCGAAAACATAGGGAATTTAGACTACAACATTAATGGTGAAAAATTCAAGGATATGTTTCTACGGTACTGCAACACAACCTCAGAAGGCACTGACGATAACCTGAAGATGCATGCTTTTGTGTACTACCGGAAAGGCGATGCAATTCTCAATAAGACGCTTGAGGATACTGATCTCTCAACCGGACGCGATAATGCCGTCCGGGTGACACGGTTTGTTTACCTGCCCGGAGGGAGTTCAGACGATGGTAGTTCGGGAGATCAGATCGTCCTCGTGGAGGTGCTGCTATGGCGAGAATGAATGAAGAGGGACAGTGGATCGTCCTGATGGGGCTGCTCGTCGCGGTGGGGATGCTCTTCCTCGCGCTGGTCATCAACCAGTCCGCCCTCGTCGGGCAGACGACCGCCGAAGCAGTGCTCGAGTTCCCGAAGAGCGATATTAAGGACCTGCGGAGCGCAGTCTTTGATCTGATGGAAGTACCTGCCGATAACAGGGAAAATGTAAAGCAGGATATCTATGCCCTTTCCCTCCACCGGAAGAACTCGGTGGTTAAGGTGGATATCGATGGAGATATTCTAAAAATCCACTTCAATAACGGGGTGACCATGTATTATGAGTCCTATGAGTTTGTTTAGCGTTGAAGCGCCGGGAGAGGACGGAATAACGAACCTCATGACGTACCTGATCTTTACCGGGGTGCTGCTTCTGTTCCTCATCGTGACGATGTTCACCGTGAATGCCGTCTTCATGGAGGGCCCGGCAAACACGCTCTGCTACCACGCGTTCGTCGACATCGGAAACGGGATCAGCACCAGGATCGTGGACATCTACGTGGTATCGCCCGACAACGGCACAATCGTCTCGAAGTTCGACATCCCCGACGATGTCGTCGGCAGGGAGTATCTCGTCGCCCTTGACACCAGTCAGGGCGTCGATCAGGTCGTGGAGGTCTCGGGCGGCAGCGTCAGGACTGCGATACACATCGCCGGGATCGCGGAGACGAAGGGTGTGACGGGCAGGACGACAGGCACCGGGCTGAACGTCATCACGTATGATTCGGAAGGGGTGTGAGAAGGTATGGGTATGAACGGAAGGAATGATTATGGAGTCTCCGAGGCGATCGGGTTCATCCTGATCCTGGGGATTGTGATCGGGAGCATCGGGCTCGTCACGCTGTACGGCTATCCGCTGCTTATCAAGGAGCAGACGAATACCGATATCAGGAATATGGAGCGGACGATGATCGTGCTCCAGAACGATATCAAGAGCCTCTGCTACAAAAACGTTCCCTACAAGGAGACCTCCCTGCAGGTGAGCGGCGGGACGCTGAGCGCTTTAGGGGCGGTGGACGGCGATGTTTCCGCGCCGCGGTTCAATATCACCACATCTACAGGCTACGACTCTGGAGAAGTCTATCTCGGGCAATTGAAGTACGCCTCGAGCGCCGGGGATGCCGTCATCTCGGTATCGAACGGTGCGGTGCTGAAGCGTCAGGAAGGGCAGCAAGGATCGGTGATGCTCGCCGAGCCCCGTTGGTTCTATGACAATATTACAAAGACCTTTATGATCTACCTGATCAACCTCACTACCAACGAGGCGATGGCGCAGACCGGTGTGGGCGCCGTGCGGATGGGGCTTGTGGAGACGGAGACGCAAATAAATGAGTCTGCCATGACCGTAACAGTAAAATACAATCCCGGAACGTCGGACGACTATTCCACCGCCTGGCGGAATTACCTGACGGGATCGGTCGGGATGACAGAGACGGCTCCAGGTTCGAATACCTACACGCTGGGCGGTGTCGACACGCTCGTGATCAAGGAATACCTGATCAAAGTGCACGGCGTCTGACGGACGCCCCTCTTTTTGAGATCATTCCACTCCCGGGCCAGGGACCGATGGCCGGCAGCAAGCCGGGCTCGCATCCCCTCTCCTGCTATGGCTTTGATGCCGGAGTCCTGCATTTCCGGGTGCATCACCGGTTTTTATACTGTCTGCTCTGCATATCGAGCTGGTTTCTGAAATAAAATGCTCTCGCTGCTCGACTCGATACACGGCTTCCCACCGGCTATCCCCATGGCGGAGGGGCTTGCGGTGAGGGGGTCTCCCTCACCGTGCGGGAGCGATTATCCCCCCGGTCCGCGATAACGGGGCAGCCGCCGGGAAGATCGGATCCGGGATATCTGCACCACATTCAACGATTGTCAGGATTGTGCTTGTGCCGCTCGCTGGCGTATTGGGGTTGCTATCAAATCCAGCGCGGGACCGGAGATGATCCCGCATCATTGATGTTCGCGGGAACATACGGCCGGATTATGAAATCGAAGGCTCTCGATCTTCACGTCAATTTTTCTCCCCTGCATGCCTTCCCACCGGCGATCGCCTGAGGAGGGAGGCTGCCTGCGGGGAATGGATCCCCCTCCCCCGGCGGGTGCGCCCCCCTCCTGGCTCACCGGAGCGGGACTGCAGAACATACACAGGTCCGGGATGGTTGATGTTCACCGGCCGCACCTGCGCCCTGCGGGCCGTTATAATCGTTCCGGGATCATCCCGCCAGAAAAGATGGTATGACGAGCGGCGGTTCAGAGATACCGGTTCTTCTGAAGCCACTCAACCTGCGGTCTCGTGTAGCGGTAGATGATATCGCATTTCTCGTCCTGGAAGCTCCACGGGACGACGATCAGGATGTCCCCCTCGCGTATCCAGACCTTCTTCTTGATCTTTCCTTTTATTCTCCCTGTCCTCGTTACGCCGTCAAAGCAGCGCACCCGTATATGGTTTGCGCCAAGCATCAGCTCGGCGCTGCCGAACATCTCCCGATTCCTCTTGTTCGGCAGACGCACGCGGACGATCTCTTCAGGCGGCCCTCCGCCTGACGAAGGCTTTTTCTTCGGATTCTCTGTCAGGGCACCAACTCCATTCCCGTCACGATCGAACGATGTGTCTATCCGCTTTATTTTTGAGCTTATGGGATATCAATTATTCTCTCGAAGAACCGCCGGTGCGGGGGTCGGGCGCAGGCCCGCTTTCTCGATCTCTCGTTGCTGCCGTTTGCCGGCGGGTGCCCGGGGCAGCACGCAGACCCGCCGGTGGATCCGGCACCATCCCCAAAAGGCCGGTCGCCCGGGCGTCTTCCGGCAGCCCCGGAGAGCAGCGCCTCCCTGACCCGCACGGGGAAGCGTTCCGGCAGCAGACGCGAAAAGGCGCTGTTCCCGCATCTCGGTGCCCCTGATACGCACCCCGGCGCATACGGGAGGGGCATCATCCCGGGATCAGCGCCTCTGCACGCGATGCAGGCATATTTCCGGGCGGTGATCCGCCCCCCGGCGGTCACAGCATGCGGGCGAGGATAGAGAGGATCAGCAGGAGGTGCAGGACGGCGAAGACCGGCACGAGGCCAAACCTGGCTTTCTGCGTCTTATGCCGGAAGTGCCTCATTGCGGCATAGGCGCCGAACGGCCCCCACACCGCAGCGAAGAGGAGGCGGTGCTCAGTGGTCCGCCACAGGTTCTTCTTTGCCTTCTGTTTGTCGCCTGCAAACAGGAGGAATGCAAATCCGTTGATGAGCGCGTAGATCACTCCGATAATGATGATGTCTGCTGTCGTTGCCATCAGGGAACCATCCTCAGCTGATTGCAGCAGACTCTCTGTCTGCCGTGCTATGAAGATTGGGCCGGTGCATATTTCTGTATTCGGTTTTTCTTTCGCAGAGGCGGTCCTCAAGGACGGCAGCCGGTACGGACGGCCGGGATGGCGCGGAAAATACGCGCCGTACAGGTTCGCATCACGCACATGACGCCCCGGTGGCCGCACGAACGGCAATGAACACCGGGATGCACCGGCTGGGGGCACTCCGTACCCGATTCTTTTCCGGTTGTCCCGGTCCGCTGAACCGTGTATGGACTCGCTCCCCGCAGGCCATCTCCCCCGTGATGCCGGCAGGAGGGGATCCGTGCACGGGTGCGCACCAGAACCCCGGGGCAGCCATCTTCCGTGCACGGCAGTGCGCCAGGATGCCGTCCTGCGCATCTGCGGCACGATCCGATCGACTGCATCCGGCCTCCGCCCCGTGACCGCATGCCGCTGCCGACCGGATCGGCAGGGCTAGCTCTTCCGCACCTGTCCCGGCAGCAGCTCCTCAACGGCATAAAAGAGGCTGAGCGTCATTACCGGCATCAGGACGAGAAAGAGCAGATACTCAAGGTGAGCCTCCCCGATGGTGTTGACGGCAAAGACAACCGCCTTGTCGGAAGTCGAGTACGCCTTGAGAAACGTCCATACAAAGAGCGTGGCAAATCCATAGCTGGTAACAAGCCCGAGATACATAACCAGTGACTTCACTCTCCCCCACATGTCAATCTCCCTCCAGAGCAGTCTTCCGGCCCATTCCATGCACACCCGATATCGGGGTGCATGAGCCCCTCCCGGGACTTCACCGCAGAGGATCCCGATCCGGCGCTCCGGTCCGCAGGGCCGCAACCCCCAAAGAATCGCGCCCCCGGGGATGCCGGCTCAGGATCTGTCTGATTCGAAAAGCCCCGCGACACGACCGGCATTGCTGCTGATATGGTGCGAGCCGACCGGTGCTGTGACGAAATCTCTGCCCGATACCCGTACCCGTGGGTCGGGCCGGGATCGCCGACCGGAGAACCGGATCGCGCGATCTGACCGGTGGAGACAGAGATATGGTTCGTGCAGTCGGTATGCACCCGGTGAGAGAGGTCTACCATGGCATTCAGTGCTCCCTTCATAGCAATGCTCTCTATGCCGCAGGAGGGCCCACTGCAGATATAGCACACTCTAATATTTATTCATTACTATAGTCTATTGATACGTTAACAATCCAATTTAAAAAATTGAGCGATTTTTAAATACAAAATGGGAAACGAACCCATTTTTTAATTATTAGCCATATCGCATAATAATCAAACGGGCAGCCATATATACCGGTGCGGTGCTGCGGGGCACTCCGCCGGCCCATCCCCCGGATGATCGCCGCATGCACAGAAGCCGTCGCGCCTGCATGGCAATCTCCCCCGCCCGGAACTCCGGCCCGTCCATGAGCCCCTGACGATGCCCTGTTTTGCTTTCGGGCATGGCATATGCTTTAACTGATCCCGGGTACACGTAACATCATGAACCGCGAATCTGATGCCGTGGCGATGGTCGCCCATCTCATGGCATTATCAGCACGTACCGCCCCGAAGGCGCGGGGGCAGGACTGCCTGACCGTCAGCGTCATCACCGGCGCGGATCTCGTGGCCCTTGCGGATGAGATGCGATCCATCGGGGAACGCGAGGGCATCGGGTACTTTGTCAGGGACGCATCAGGCGTCTCCGAGAGCACCGCCTGCCTGCTCATCGGGCTGCAGAGCAGGGGGACGTCGGCACTCGACTGCGGCGGGTGCGGGTATCCCACCTGTGCGGAGATGCTTGCGGCGCAGCAGGATTCGCCGACCGGGGGGATGCTGTTCTCCGGGCCGAACTGCGCCGTGCGGGTGACGGATCTCGGGATTGCCGTCGGCTCGGCGGCAAAGACCGCGAGCATCCACAACGTCGACAACCGGATCATGTACACAGCGGGCGTCGCCGCCCGATCGCTCGGGTGGCTGCAGGGGTGCGGCGTCGCCTACGGCATACCGCTGAAGGCTTCCGGAAAGAACATCTTCTTTGATCGCACATCCTAAATTGAGAGTTGCCATGCCTATTATGAAGATCAGGGGAGGAGACCTCGATCTCGTCGAGTACGATTTCATGTCTTTCTCTCCCGGAGAGAACCTCCGTACGCTGGCCCTCGACAAGCCGTATCAACTGCGGCCGGCGGCCGGCAGAGTCGTGGTGAAGGCTCCCGCGCGCATTCACCTCACCGTGCTCGACATGAACCGGTTTGCACCCGATCGCCCCGGCGGGGGCGGGATCGGGTTTGCCATACAGGTCTACTGCACCGCAGAGGTCGAATGCACCGACTCCGGCATCGAGATTGATTATTCCCGCGAACCGATCCTCCGGCATTTCGTCGAGGTCTTCCGGCGGGTCACCGGGTATTCGGGCGGATTTTTTGTGCGTGCCCGGGATCACCAGTACTCGCACGTCGGACTCGGATCTACGAGCACCATCCTTACAGCCGTCGCCAATGCCATGAACCACGCGCTCGGCTCCCCGCTCACAAACGATCAGCTCCGTTACCTGATCGGGAGCAACTTCGTCGAGGAGACCGTGGACGGACAGATTGCATTCGGTTTCGAGACCGGTGTCGGGCCCGCGGTCAGCACCTACGGCGGGATGGCCGTCATGGGGGATGAACTGACCCTCGCCTACCGCCACCCCTTTGCGGAGGGCAGGCCTGTCTATATCGCCATACCCCCCTCCGATGTCTCTTCGGCAGGAGAGAAGGAGTTTTCACTGCTGATGAACAAGGCCAGAAACCTCGATTACCGCGACAGGGAACTCAAGTCGTACCTCATCTTAATGGACCTGATCCCGGCGCTGGAGCGCGGCGACATCACGCGCGCCGGCGACGTCATCTGGGAGATCGAGTTCCGCGGCTCGAAGCGCGCCGAGGTGGAGCACCACGGGTTTGACATCTACCGCTACATGGCCATGCTCCGCGACGCCGGGTTCGAGTTCGTCGGGATGAGCTCGGTCGGCCCCTCCATCGCCATCATCACCGACAGGGATGAGCGCGAGGTGGAGGAGGTGCTTGCCGGGCTGGGGCTCACGATCGCCTTTGCCACCCGTGTCGACAACGAGGGGCTGCAGATCCGGATAGAAGGGTAAAATCTCCCTATTTTTCGACCATTCGCATCCGGTGCGCTCTTGTGCGCACCCTCCATTAAGTATAAGACGGGTAGCGATCCCCATGGCCGCTCATGCCGGCACCCCCCGGACCATGGAACGGGGGACCGGATGGGAGGAATACGCATGGTCGGGATAGGGTTTAAGCTCTTCACCGAGGCGCACAGCGCGCCGGAACTCGTAAAACTCTCGAAACAGGCCGAAGACGCGGGTTTCTCGTTTGTGAGCGTCAGCGATCACTTCCACCCCTGGATATCGAACCACGGCCGCTCCGGCTTTGCCTGGTGCACCATCGGCGGCATCGCGGAGGCGACGTCGAGGATCAGGGTGGCAACCGGGGTCACCTGCCCGCTCGTGCGCTACCATCCGGCGATCGTTGCGCAGGCCGCCGCGACCGCAGCGACCATGATGCCCGGGAGATTCGAGCTCGGGCTCGGGACCGGGGAGGACCTGAACGAGCATATCACCGGGGGGCTCTGGCCGGCGTCCGAGCCGGTCCGGCTCGACATGCTCCGGGAGGCGGTGCGGATCATCCGGACGCTCTGGAGCGGCGGCATGAAGGACTATTACGGCACCTACTACACCGTCGATAACGCAGAGCTCTTCGAGCTGCCGGAGCAGCTGCCGGAGATCCGGATCGCGGCGCAGGGGGCGATGGCGGCCGGGGTTGCCGGCGAGATCGGCGATGCCCTGATCCATTTCGAGGATAAGCCAGAAGAGGTGATCCAGACGTTCCGGTCCTCGGGCGGCGAAGGAAAATCGTGCATGGTCGAGTTCGCGGTCTGCTACGGCAGGAGCGAGGAGGAAGCGAAGCGCACGGCATACGAGTGGTTCCCCATCGCCGCGAATCAGGGGGAGCTCAACTGGGTCCTCCCCACCCACACGCACTTTGAGCAGCTGCAGCAGATGGTCACCCCGGAGGATATCGCAGAAAAGGTCATCTGCGGCCCGGATCCGGAACAGATCATTAAAAAGATCCGGCAGCTCGCCGACCTCGGCTTTGACAGCGTCCTGATCCACCAGGTGGGCCCGGATCAGCAGGCATTCATCGATCTCGCACGCGACGTCATCCTGCCGGAGTTCGAAGCCCGCGAGGCCCGGCCAAAAGCCCCCGCAGCTCCCGGCCTGCCGGGCCGGTGAGCGCAGATACACGAATCCGTATTTCACATGAAACCACATGAGTCCAGGGCCACAGGCATACAGGAGAATAATGGGCGTTGATTCTCACCGCCCGTTTCATATAAAAATGCAAACCGTTTCTGAAATGGAAGGCTCTTGCCGCTCCAGCTCCATGCGCCCCGTACACGGCTACTCCCCGGCGCTTCATCCGGGGGGGAGGCGGCTCTCGGGGAGGAGGTCTCCCCCTCCCCGGTCCCCACCCCCTTGCGATTGCCCCCACGGTCCACTCTGCCGGGAAACCCGGGAGATACCGGATCCGTGATGCTCAAGAAAACTCATGGATTTTCATCAGTTGAGCCTGCAGCCCCTCCGGGGGCTTTATCGGCGTTTTATATGAAAGTGGATGGTGAGCACCCACCGTCCATGTTCATGCTGTATGCTTGTGGCCCCAAGGCATCATGTGGTTTCATGTGAAACATACGCACCCATCGACCGCCGGGTCGGGTGGCAGATTGTCCGATACGTCTGCTCCGGATCTGTAATCCCGCCACGATCTCCTCCCCTGTCTCGATACCAATACGAAGACGTCTTCTTTTTGTGGATGCCGATCCACACCCGCAGCGGAGGATCGTCCCGCGCTCCGGCCTGCCGGGAGTCTGGCTCGCCTCTTCTATCGGATCGCCGTCGTCTCCCCCCTCACGCCGGTCTCCCTCCCTTCAGTCGAAACAGGATGCCCACGAGCATCACCGAGAGCACCGGCGCGAGCATGATCAGCGCGATCATGCCGAACCCGTCGGGTATGGGGCTTCGCCCCTCGATCGCCGCTGCCGCCCCGACCGCCATCGACATGAGAAACGTCACCGCCATCGGTCCGGAGGCCACGCCGCCCGAATCGAATGCAATGGCGGTGAAGTCCCGATCAGAGAGCCGGAGCAGGATCAGGGCGAGGAGATAGCCCGGTATCACGATGTACTGGAACGGGATACCATAGACAATCTTTGCCATGCCGAGGGCCACAAAGAACGCGACTCCGAGCGAGAGCGTATAGAGGATGAGCGATCTTTTGATGTAGCCGCCTGAGGAGTCTTCGATCTGCCGGCTGAGCACCCGCACGGCGGGTTCGGCAAACGTCGCGAGAAAACCCATGAGGAAACCGAACGGGATGAGAAGCCAGAAGCGTTCAAGCCCGCCGATACATGCACCGATCTCCGTCCCGAGAGGGAGAAACGCGATGTTGATTCCCCAGATGAAGAGGATCATCCCGAAAAACGTCAGCAGGACGCCTTTCAGGATATTCGCGATGTAGCGTATGGGAAGCTTCAGGTACAGCACCTGAAAGGCGAAGAAGAATATGAGTAGAGGGAGGAACACCTGCAGGACATCGAGGATCACCTGATACGCCCCTTCAGGCGGGATCAGTCCGGTCACTGCAGGAGCACCCCCGCAAGCATTACCCCGATGATCGGCCCCATCGAGGCGAGGCCGATCAGCCCGAAGCTCTCCGAGAGGGAAGATCTGCCGCCAAGGACAGAACTGAACCCCACTCCCAGCGCAAGGATGACCGGTATCGTGAGCAGGCCCGCCGAGACGCCCCCGGCGTCAAAGGCGATGGGAAGGAGTTCCGGCGGCGTGAAGAACGAGAGCAGAATGATGCTCCCATAACCGGCGGCAAACAGGTACTCAATCGGAACGCCGAACACAATCCTCAGCATCGCCATTGCCACGAGAAATCCCACGCAGAATCCGATTATAAGGACCAGAGGGCCGGCCGTTCCGTTATTCGGGGCGGCTGCATCGATCAGGGTGATGAGTACATGGACGCCGGGCTCCGCAACGGCTGCGACGAAACCGAAGATGAAGGCGCTGACGACTATAAAGAGCACGGATCCCCGGTTTGGGAGTTCCCCGCCGATCGCCTCGCCCATCGGCAGCAGGCCGATCCTGACGCCAAGCAGGAAGAATGCGATGCCCAGCGCGGCCATGCCGATGCCGATCAGGGATTGGAGGAAGAGGTATGGGGGCGTTTTGAGCACTGCGATCTGCAGGATGACGATCACCAGCGTAATCGGCCCGATGGCCTGGATGACCTCTCTCAGTGTTTCCTGGAAATCCTGCAGCATATTACTCTCCCTGGGGGTGGCAGGCGGCCCGGAAGCCGCCAGCAGATTCCGGCATGGCGGATGTGCCGGCTCTGGAAGAAGGCTGCTATGCCGGCAGAGCACATCACCGCCGGAGAACCGGATCCCGGGTGCGTGGGGCAGTTCTGCGGGCCGTACCCACGCTCAGTCCCATCCGCTCTCTTTCTCGAACATATGCACCCGCCCGATCACCCGCTCGAGGCGGATGACAAACCCGATCCCCATCCCGGGCTTGTCGAGGTCGGCTGCCTTCATGATCTCATCCAGCACCCGGTCTGTCTGCTCCGGGTTCACGACCGTCAGCACGACATCCTTTTCGGGCTCGATGGCGATCCCGAGGATGGTCTTCTTCTCGTGGATGCCTGTTCCCCGACCGTGAAGGATCGTCCCTCCTTCCGCGCCGGCACGCCGGGAGGCCTTGACTACTTCTTCGGCCCAGCCCTTCCTGACGATCGTGACTATCAGGTCCATGCAACCTTCACATATCATTCTACCGCACCTTTTTTCATCCGGAATACAATTCCAAGCAGCATGACCGCGATGATCGGTGCAAGCGCGATCATCGCGATCATGCCGAACCCGTCGGCGACGGGATTCCGACCCTCGATCGTCCCTGCCGCTCCGACTGCCATCGACATAAGAACCGTCACCGCCATCGGCCCGGTTGCCACACCTCCTGAGTCGAAGGCTATGGCAATAAAGTCCTTGTCTGAGAGCCAGAGCAGGATCATGGCGAGAAGGTATCCCGGGATGGCGATGTACTGGAATGGGATCCCGTAGACCACCTTCGCCATGCCGAGGGCCACAAAGAACGCGACCCCCAGCGAGAGCGTATACAGCATCAGCGATTCCCTGATATATCCGCCTGATGACTTCCCGATCTCGCGGCAGAGCACACGAACCGCCGGCTCTGCAAACGTGGCGAGAAAGCCAAGAAAAAAGCCGAACGGGATCAGGAGGGCGAGATGGCTTCCCCCGAGAAACGCACCGATATCCCTCCCTGTCGGAAGAAAGGCGACATGCACCCCCTGGAGGAAGAGCACCATGCCGACAAAGGCCATGCCGATACCCTTGAAGAGGTTCAGCACGTATCCGCGGGGCAGTTTCAGGTAAAGCACCTGGAAGAGGAGGAAGAAGAAGACCAGGGGGAGCAGCGCCTGCAGTACGTCAAGGGTTACGATATCGATACCCAGGAAGGCGCCGGCGCCTATCAATAGAAGAATACCCCCATGAGCATCACCCCGATCACCGGTCCGATCGATGCCAGCCCGATGAGGCCGAACCCGTCCGAGAGGGAGGATCTGCCGCCGAGCACTGCGCTGACGCCGATGCCCAGCGCCAGGATGATCGGCACGGTCATCGGGCCGGTGGTGACGCCGCCCGCGTCGAACGCAATCGGAACGAACTCTATCGGCGCTATGAGCGAGAGGAGGATTACGATCCCGTATCCGGCGAAGAGGAGATAGGCGATAGGCACCCCGTAGAAGATGCGAAGCACTGACGTCGAGACAAAGAAGCCGATCCCGATGGCGATGACGGCGATCAGGGGATTCTTCGCGATACCGCCTTCGGAGACCGCGTCTATCATGCCGGTCAGCACCCGGACGTCCGGTTCTGCAACGGTCACAAGGAATCCCAGCAGGAATGTGATCGCGACGATCATGAGGAGCGATCCCCGGTTCGGGAGTTCCCCGCCGATCGCCTCACCCATCGGCAGCAGGCCGATCCTGACGCCCATCAGGAAGAATGCGATGCCCAGCGTGACCATACCGACGCCGATCAGAAACTGAAAGAAGAGATCCATCGGCATTTTGAGCATGACGAGTTGCAGGACTATGATTACCGCGGTGATCGGCACGATCGCCTGAATCACTTCTTTTAATGTCTCCCGAAAGTCCTGGAGCATGATGTCTTCCCCCCACATGGCCGGTATGCCTGCCGCGCATCCTGCATCGCGATCAGGCCCTGGTTGGCGGGAGTGTGCCCCGCGCCCGGAAAGAATATCTCAAAGAAATCAGATCCGGCTCTCTCCATCTCAGGCCTGCCCGAAATACCGGAGGGCAGGTACCGTGCACAAGACAGTTTCGACCCTATGGGTCAATATATTTGCGACGGCGACCCGGGTGCCGCCCTACCGCTTCTCCCACTTTAAGAGTTCGGCAACCTCCGACAGGGTGCTGCCCCGGCGGATCTCCTCGCGGATCCGCTCCTCGCTCTTCTTCACCTCCATCGCCCGGCGGGCGATCTCGTAGGCGCGCTCCTTTTGGATCACGACGACACCGCTCTCGTCCCCCACGATCCAGTCGCCGGGGCGCACCTCCTGCCCGCAGCAGGCGATCTCTGCGTTTATCTCTCCGAGGCCTTTCGGCTCGCCGGCGTTCGGGACGACCGCCCGGGCAAAGAGGGGGAAGTTCATCTCCCTGATATCGTCGGCGTCGCGGACCGCCCCGTCGATCACCACGCCGGCAACCCGCCGGTTGAGGCAGCTCAGTGTCGCGAGTTCGCCCCATGGGGCGATATCGGTGCCGCCGTCGTTGCTGATGACGATCACATCCCCTTCGCCCGCCAGATCGATCGCTTCCACGGGCTTTGCCCAGTCGCCGGCGATCGTCCGGACGGTCACCGCCCTCCCCACCAGTTTGATGCTCCTGCAGAGGGGTGTGAGGCCTGCCATCGACCCCTTCCGGTGCATGGCATCGGAGACGTTCGGTGCAGATACCTGCTCCAGCATCCGCCGGATCGCGGTGTCGGGATCCTCTGCCTCTCTCCGAGAGCGAGCCTCCGGCCGGTCGATCGCGGCGCGGATCCGTGCGGTCGAAGCCGTGACGTCGGCGGATCTGGTGACGGCGCCTCCGACGATGACGATCTCGGCGCCGCAGGAGACGGCCTCCGCAGCGGAATCGGCGTCAAGCCCGCCTGCTGCGGCGAGCGGTATGCCGATCTCGCCCGATATGCGGGTAAGGAGATCAAGAGAGCTCATGCCGATCATCTGCTGGTCGATCCCCACATGGGCGTTGATGCAATCCACGCCCATCTTCTCCAGTTCGCGCGATCGCTCCACCGGATTTCTGGTATTGATGAGATCGGCCATCAGCCGCACGCCGTACTGCCGCGCCGCGAGCACCGCCTCCCGGATCACCGAGTCGTCGGCATCGGCAAGGATGCAGACGATGCTTGCCCCGGATTTTGCCGCCATCTCCACCTCGACGGCACCGGTGTCTGCGATCTTCATGTCGGCAACGATCTCCCGGTCCGGGAAGCGCTCCCGCATCACCCTGACCGCATGCATCCCCTCGCTCTTGATCAGGGGCGTACCAACCTCGATCCAGTCCGCTCCGCCCTGAACCGCTTCCGCAGCGATCTCCACCGCACGCTTCAGATCGAGGAGATCGAGCGCCACCTGGAGGACTGGCCTCTTCATGCACCATAATTGGCAGAGCTGGTATATCTGATGCTCGATTAATGCCACGGGCGTGCTGCTGACGGGCAGCTGCGATGGACAGGAAAGAGAAGGGAACTCTCTTTCAATCACCCGGTGTCTGCTGTCATGACAGCATCCAAAATACGTCAGCACACATGCATACGTCACCCGTCACCCCGGCGAAACGTGCCCCTATCCAAGACGCCTATGAGGCCGTTTTACGGCCACAGGCGCATCCGAGGAGAATTCTTGAGCGGGAATCCATATCCGGGTCCGGTTTCTCTGACCGTCCCGGAACAGTGGACCGGGGAGGGGGTCTCCCCCTCCCCCTGTGAGGATGGCAGGCGGGAAACGTGCACGGGAGGTGCAACGAACCATGTGTCGGGCATCTTCCCTGGTCGAAAACGGATGTAAACCGGCGAAAGATGCACCATCCCTGCCGGAATACCCGACGTTCCCGTCGATCGCCGCCGCCCTTCCGGGGACCTCTGCCTGTTTGCCGGATCATCGGTTCGGTCAGATGCGATGCGGGCAGCAATGTCAGTTCCTGCCGAATGGCGAAGCAGAGGGCGACAGGAGATATGCTCATGCAGGCAGGCCGCATACCGGTCGCCGGCATCAGGGATCGCAGGCGATCAGGGCAACGGTGGAGCTGAACGGGAAGAATCGGCCGGATCGGCGGCATGGCCGCTCAGGTGCCTGCGGAATCTGCAGGGAGTTTTTGCGCCGGACCGTGCTGCCCCACCTTCTGAGGCTGCCGCTTTCCAGCGCAGAAGAGATCGAACTCCCGCAGGAGATCGGGATGAGAGAACTGGTTGCTCATGAACTCGACAAAGTGCCGGAGCTGTTCGATCGTTTCGGGGCTGAGTTCGTGCTCCATGATGCAGGCATCGTGATCCGCAACCGCGGCAGGCACCCGGATGAGGGTGAGGAATGCCCGGATTGTATCGTGCCGCGACTTGATGACCTCGGCGATGCTCCTGCCCTCGGGCGTCAGGGTCACCCCTTCATAGCGCCGGTATACGGCAAGCCCCATCGCGTCGAGCTTCTGGATCATCTCGACAACGGTGGGCGGCCGGACGCCGAGCTCCTGCGCGACGTCCTTCGTCCGTGCATAGCCCTTCTCAAGCGTGATGTTGAGGATCGCCTCGAGGTAATCCTCTGCCTTCCTGCTCAGGTGTTTCACAATGCTTAAGGTATGGCGGTGCAGCAATATATAAGTTAGGTAACCCTAACACCCCCCGGCCAGGCCGGCTTCCGCCGCGCCGGTCCGATCCCCAATACAGGGGGCAACCTCCTTTTCGGTCAGGCTCATCGGGCCGTACCTGCGGCATATTCGGTTTCATCACGCTCTCCTAACAATGTTTGGCAGATGCCGCCGGGATCGAAAGAGTTTCGGGACGGGATTATCCCGACCAAACAACAGAAATGATTGCATGGAAGATCACGACCCGCTCAATGGTATGCTGCCCCGAGGCGGCGGAGTAACACTTGACCGCATCATCCCCGAGCAGGCCTGCCGGATAGTCGGCATCCGCGCGCGGGGTCGATCTCGGAGACGCATGTTTGCAATGGGCCTTGTGCCGGGCGCCCGGGTGGAGATGCTTCGAACTGCGCCGCTTGGCGACCCGGTTGAATACCGCGTCAGGGGCTACTGCCTCGCAATCAGAAAAGCGGATGCCGGCCTGATCGATGTCATGCCGGAAGAGCAATAGACCCACCGTGATGCAATAATGCAGCAATTCACCGTCGCGCTTGCCGGCAACCCGAACGTCGGCAAGACCACCATCTTCAATGCCGTCACCGGTTCGCGGCAGCACGTCGGCAACTGGCCGGGGGTGACCGTCGAGAAGAAGACCGGCCGAATCTCCCACCGCGGCATCGAGATAGATGTGGTCGATCTTCCGGGCACGTACAGCCTGACCGCCTATTCGCTCGATGAGATCGTCGCGCGGGACTTCATCCTCGATGAAAAGCCCGATGTCGTCATTCAGGTCGTGGATGCAACAAATCTTGAACGGAACCTCTACCTGACGACACAGCTCATGGAGATCGGCGCCCCGCTTGTCGTCGCCCTGAACGTGGCGGATCTTGCCGAGGCGAGAGGGGATGCCATCGACGCAGAAAGGCTGCAATCGCTTCTCGCGATCCCGGTTGTGAGGACCGTCGGAAACAGGGGGGAAGGCATCGAGGATATGCTCGATGCCGCGATCCGTGAAGCGGAGTCGCCCCCCCGCCACGAGCATACCGTCGGCTACGGCGACGACGCAGAAGCGGCGATCGCCCGGCTCGTTACCGCCCTGTCGGCTGATGCGGATCTGGCCGGGCACTATCCGCTCCGCTGGCTGGCGGTGCGCCTCCTCGAGGGCGACGAGCATGCAGATTGCAGGCTGGAGGGAAGTCCGGCCCGCGAGGCGGCGCTTGAGATACTTGCCGGCATCGACCGCGAGGCGTGCGAGGCCGCCCTTGCTGATAAGCGCTATGAGGTGATTGCGGCGATTCTGGCGCAGGTCTGCAGGCTCGCGCCGGAGAAGATCAGCGCGTCTGATCGGATCGACCGGGTGGTCACGAACAGGTACCTGGGCATCCCGATCTTTCTCGCCCTGATGTGGGGAGCGTTTGAACTGACATTTGCCGTGGGCGGCTTCTTCGGAGAGGCGATCGAAGCTGGATTCGGGGTGCTCGGAGAGGCAGCGGCGACGATCGAGCCCGGGTGGCTCGCGTCGCTCATCGGGGACGGGATCCTCGGCGGCGTAGGCGCGGTCCTTGCCTTTGTCCCGCACATCTTCATCCTCTTTCTGATCCTCTCGATCATGGAGGCAAGCGGATACCTCGCCAGGGCGGCCTTCATCATGGATCGGCTCATGTACGCCTTCGGGCTGCCCGGGAAGGCGTTCATCCCGATGTTGATGGGCTTCGGATGCAATGTCCCGGCAATCATGGCGACCCGGACGATCGAAGACCACAAAGAGCGGCTGATCACGATCATGGTCAACCCGTTCATCTCCTGCGGTGCGCGTCTTCCGATCTATGTCCTCTTTACCGGGATCTTCTTCGGCAGGGAGGCAGGAACGGTGATCTTCGCCCTCTACGTGCTCGGCATAGCAGTCGCGATCGGGTCGGCGAAGCTCTTCAGGAGCACGATCCTGCCCGGGGAGTCGGCGGCCTTCATCATGGAGCTCCCTCCCTACCGCCTCCCGACACTTCGGGGAAGCATGATCCAGATGTGGGATCGCGGATCGACCTACCTGAAGAAGGCCGGCGGGATCATCCTGATCGGTGCGGTGATCATCTGGGCGCTCGCCTCAAATCCGCCGGGCGTCGAGTACGGAAGCCAGGAGAGCCTCGTTGGGATTATCGGGAACATGCTCTCGCCGGCCGTCGAGCCGCTCGGGCTGAACGGGAAGATCGCCGTCGCACTTATCTTCGGGATCCTGGCAAAGGAGATCGTGGTCAGTTCGCTCGGGGTACTCTACGGAGCAGGCGAAGATGCCGGATCGCTGACCGATGCTCTTGCAGCCGATCCCGGTCTCGGGCCAGCGAGCGCGCTCGCGCTCATGGTCTTTGCGCTCCTCTACCTGCCCTGCATCGCGACGCTGGCGGTCATCCGGGCAGAGACAGGTTCGTGGAGATGGACGGGGTTTGCCGTCGGCTACGGGGTCGTGATCGCCTGGCTGCTCGCATTCTTCGCCTACCAGGCCGGCCGCCTGATCTGGGGGATCTGAATGGCCGAGGAAGCAATGCAGCTCTTCGGCATCGCCCTCTCTCCTGCCGCGGCATCGCTGATCCCGCTCTTCGCATGGGGCTGGGATCCTCTCCCGGTTTCCGCGTAGCCATGGTGGCCGGGATGCTTGGAGAGATCGCCTGCAGAATGGAGAAAGGAACGTACACACTCTCTTCGCTCGCTGCCGGGCTCGGGATTTCACAGAACTCGCTGCTCCTGCGGCTGGAACTGATGGAGCGGCTCGGCCATGTCGTACGGCTGCGGCCATGCACCCCTCCGTCGGCCGGGAAAGCCTGCAGCCGCTGCCCGGGGGGATGCTTTGGCAGCGGGGGCGCGGTACATATCGCCGGGTACACCCTGACAGCGAAGGGAAGGCGGCTCTGCAGACGGTGACGGCCGTTGTATCAGCATGGAAACCGGTACATGCCTGCAGGCACGCGCATCTCGAACCGCGCCCCCCGTCCGGGTTCGCCCGTTTCTGCGATGGCAATCCCGGTGATGCCGAGGATCTCCCTGATCAGGAAGAGGCCGAGTCCGGTGTTCTTCCCGACTCCGCGGGCGAAGATACGCTCCTTCTCCTCTGCAGGGATGCCGATGCCGTCATCCTCCCAGATGAGCAATAGATCCCCGTTCTCCAGGTGGCGGTACCGGATCCGGACCGCGGTCGCCGTTTTGCCGTGCCGGACGGTGTTGTCCATCAGGTTAGAAAAGACCCGATCGAGGAGCGGATCGGCATAGAGCATGAGGCCGTCGGTCTCGTTGATGATCGGGAGGCTGTGAGGCGCGATGCTCCGGATCGCATCCGACAGGCTGCGCCATTCGGGAGAGCCGATGCCGATGGACTGGTAGTCTTTCGTGTACCGGATCAGGCTCTGTATGGTGCGTGCGGCGTTCTTCATCGCCTCGTAGTAGCCCGCACACTTCTCGTCCGATCCGCACTCTTCTGCAAAGAGGAGGTTGGCCTGCAGGATCGTCAGCTGGTTTAAGATGTCGTGCCGCGAAATACTGCTCATCAGGCTGAGTTTTCGGTTTGCAACGGCAAGGCTGTTTGAATACCGGGCAAGCTCTGCGGCATGAAACTCAAGTTCCCTCTCCATCGCCTTCCTCTCGGTGATATCAAGGAGGGACGCGACGCTTTTCTGGGTTCCGGGGATCATGCCGACGTGCAGGAGGATATCCCTGCGAGCACCGCTCCGGTCGAGAAATCGGAATTCATAGACACTCGGCGCTGAACGCTCATCGCTCCTCCGCAGGCGGTGGTATTCCCTCATCATCGAGAGATCTTCGGGCGCGATGAACTCGGTCCACCTCATCCCCGCAGCGCGGATCTCGTCGGGAGAGTAGCCGGAGAGGAGACCGAATGCTTTGTTTGCAAGCGAGATCGTTTCATCGGCCTCGATGATCACCGTCGCCGCCTGGGTATGCTCAAAGAGCGCGCGGTAGGCATTCTCCGAATCGCGGAGCGCCTCCTCCATCTGTTTGAGGCTGGTGATATCGGTCAGCACACCCTGAACGCCGATGGGGCGCCCATCCCTGATCACGGGGCGGGCAGCGGTCTTCACCCAGATCACCCGGCCGTCTTTTGTGAGGAAACGGTACTCGGTCGGTTCATTGGCACCTGACAGGATCTTCCTGAACTGTTCGAGGCGGCATTCTATGTCGTCAGGGTGAACAAAATCGACGAATTGTCTCCCGATCACCTCGCCGGGGGTGTAGCCGCCTTTTGATTCGACATTCGGGGAGATGTAGGCGATTCTGGCGTTTTCATCAAGGGTGTAGATGATCTCGCTTAAGTTCTCGACAAGCGTCCGGTACTTCTCCTCGCTCTCCCGCAGTTCTCTCTCCGACTGCTTCTGTATGGTGACGTCCCTGATGGCCTCTATCGCCCCCGTGAGCCTGCCATGCTGATCATAGAGCGGAGACGCCCTGACCCAGAGGGTGACCTCCTTCCCCCGTGGCCTGGCCTGGTGTGTCTCGGCCTCAATCGTTTCTCCCATCCGATTCAGGGAGACATAGTGCCGGGCAACCTCCGGGTCGAAGCGAAGGGCGAGATCGATCAGGACCGGCCTGCGCTCGCCGTAGAACAGCAGGGCATACGCATATGCTCCCTTACCGATCATCTCCGACGCGGGCACCCCGGTCATCTCTGCGATTGCATGATTCCAGGCAATGACCGTGCCCTCCGTATCGATGACGAATGTTGCGTACGGGAGGAAGTCGATGATATCGGCGAGCATCCGTTTGCTCTCGATGAGGTGCTGCCGGCTTGCCGCGAGCTCGTCCAGGCTCTTCCGGAGCTCTCCTTCCATTGCGGTGAGCTCAATCACCGCGTCATGAAGCTCCGTGGTCTTCTTTCGGAGTTCCTCCTCGCCTTTTCTCCTGCCGATCGCATGCCTGACTGCGTTTGCAAGCTCGGCAAACTGCGCCGTCGGATCGCCGCCCTTCTGGAGGTAGAAGTCGGCACCGGAATTCAACGCCTCTATCGCCACCTCCTCCCGCCCCCTGCCGGTGAAGATGAGAAAGGGTATATGGGAGCCTGCCTCCCTGATGCGCTTTAACAGGACGATGCCGTCCATCCCCGGCATCTGGTAATCGGAGACGACAGCGTCGTATTGCTCTGATAGGGCAAGCTCCAGCGCCCTCTCCGGGCTGTCGGTGACATCCACGATGAAGTCTCCCATCCGCTCGAGGAAGATCTTCCCGATCTCGAGCAGGTTGCTGTCGTCGTCCACGTAGAGAATACGGCTGTGATCGGCTGCGGGTTGGGTGTGCATATGGCCTGCGTCCTGGAGTATATATATATCAGGTGTTCTTTATGACAGTATTCTGACATTTACCTTGCGGATGTGCCGGTATGGCGCGAAAAGCGCTGCAGGAAGCGTGCGGGAATGAAGCAGCCACGTGACACGGTTATACGGCAATTCCCTCGCTTTCCGGTGAGGGGTATGCCGCCTGCCGGCCTGAGGATGACCCGCGACGTTTCAGAATCCTTTTTGCACCGTGCGGGTACAGCCTCCTCTGGAATGGAGCATGCAGCGAGGTACCGGCGAAGGCTGCCGGAAGCGGTTATGGAAGAGATTGCGTCGTATATCGCGGCGAAGGAGGCGTTGCTTGCGCCCCGGGCGGCGCGGAACAGCGATGCCGTCCGCCGGTTCGGAAAGAAGCCTGCAGATATCAGGACCGAATATTCCCGCGATGCCGACCGGATCATTCATACCATGGCCTATGCGCGATACATCGACAAGTCGCAGGTCTTCTGGCTGGTGAACAACGACCACATCACCCATCGCGTCCTCCACGTCCAGCTGGTCTCGAAGATTGCCCGGACGATCGGCCGGTCGCTCCGCCTGAACGAAGACCTGATCGAGGCCATTGCGCTCGGGCACGACATCGGGCATATCCCCTACGGCCATCTCGGCGAGGCATGCCTGTCGGAGCTCTGCGAAAAGGAGGGGCTCGGGCCGTTCCGGCACAACGTCCAGAGTGTCCGCGCGCTTCAGGTGATCGAGGACTGCGATCTCACGCTGCAGGTGCTCGACGGCATCCTCTGCCATAACGGTGAGGCATACGACGACCGCATCGAACCGGAGCAGGAGAAGACCTGGGAGGCCCTCGATGACGCGATGGCGGACGGCAGGGATCATGCCCCGATGACCCTCGAAGGGTGCGCGGTCAGGTTCGCAGATACCATCGCCTACATCGGCCGCGATATCCAGGATGCGGTGCTGGTCGGGCTGATCGAAGGCCTCCATGAGATCCCTCGGCCGGTGCAGGAGGTGCTGGGCGGGACGAACGCGGCCATCATCGACACCCTGATTAAAGACGTCATTGAAGGGAGCAGCGCCGGGGAGAGGCCTCTCATCGCCTACAGCAATGAGGCGGCCGCCGCCCTTGCCGTACTGAAGGAGTTCAACTACCGGCGGATCTATCTCCACTCCCGTGCACGCGCCGAGATCCCAAGGGTTCGCCGGATGTACGAGACGGTCTTTTTTGGGTTCCTCGACGATCTTGTGCAGAATCGGAAGCGTTCGAAGATATTCTCCGATTTTATCGATGCTCCATGGATCGCCGCGGCGTACCGGGAGAGGGCGACGGAGCAGGAACTGGTCAGGGACTTTATTGCAGGGATGACCGACCGGTACTTCGAGCGCCGGTTCAGGGACTTCGTCCTGCCCAGAAAGGCGGAAGGGAAGTTTGCGGTGTGGGAGGACGGCGAGCAGTTATAGAATCGCGACCGGGGCAAAGGTTTAACACCCCGATCGGTGAGAGGCGGTCGGGCCTGCCCGGCGGCCATTGCATCGGTGCAGGCATACAGGAGGCGGAAGTATGGTTGAAATCGGATACAAACTCTGCAGCGAAGAGCATGGTCCTCTCGATCTGGTCTGCTGCGCCCGGCAGATAGAGGATGCCGGGTTTGACTACAGCATGGTATCGGATCACTTCCATCCCTGGATCGGCAGGCAGGGAGAGAGCCCATGTGTCTGGTGCACCCTTGGCGGCATATCGCAGGTAACCTCGAGGCTGCAGATAGCAACGGGCGTTACCTGCCCGACGATGCGCACACGCCCGGCTATCATCGCCCATGCAGCGGCAACGGCCGCCGCCATGCTGCCGGGCAGGTTCAGTCTCGGCGTGGGATCCGGCGAATACCTCAACGAGCATATCTCCGGCGACCATTGGCCGCCAGCGCCGGTCCGGATGCAGATGCTTGAGGAGGCGGTGGAGATCATCAGGCGACTCTGGACAGGAGAGGAGATCGATCACGAGGGAGTGCACTATACCGTCGAGAATGCACGGCTCTATACACTGCCGGAGACGCTGCCGCCGATACTGGTTGCGGCAGAAGGGGAGATCGGCGCGGAAGCGGCCGGCAGGATCGGCGACGGGCTTGTGAATGCCGGCAGCAACGAGGATCAGGCCATCCGGACATTTCGGGATGCAGAGGATGAGGGGACGCCGGCATACCTTGAGATATCCGTCTGCTATGCAGAGACTGAGAAAGAGGCAGAACGTATAGCTTTTGCGCAATGGCCCATCGCTGCAAACACGGGAGAGCTGAACCGGATCCTTTCCACACCTGCCCACTACGAGCAGCTTGCGATGATGGTAAGCCAGAAGGACGTGGCGGAGAAGGTCGTATGCGGCAGGGATCCGGAGAGATACATCGATGAAATCCATGCCTCCGCCTCGGCGGGATACGACCATATCACCATCCTCAATATCGGTCCGTATCAGCACGAGTTCATCGAATTCTGCAGGGACAGTATCCTGCCTGCGCTCGTGTGAGAAGCAGGGATCACCGCCCGGAGGGTGGGTTGCATCGGCAGCCGGTCTGCCCGGGGTTGGCGGCGATCCGCACAAGGGAGTTGCCCCAGAGATTGCCATCCTGCCTGCCCGGGGTATCGGCTGTCTGCAATCTGGTGTCTGCGGACTGTTCGCATGAGGATTCACCCTTTTAAACTTGAACTGTATGGAGTCTGCAAGGCTGCAGAAACCCCTGGTCCGGTTTCGTCCCGGCGGTCACGGTCCAGGGCACGGGACAGCCGGGGGAAACCGGACCCGGGGTATTGATATCTGCTCATAAATTTTCATCAGTCGAGCCTGTAGCCCCTCCCGGGAGGGCTCATCGGCGTTTCATATGAAAATGCAAACCGTTTCCGAAATGGAGGGCTCTTACCACCTGGTTATTTGCACTCCCGTACACGGCTTCCCACGGGCTATCCTCACAGGGGGAGGCGGCCTGCGGGGAGGGGGTCTCCCCCTCCCCGGTCCCCACCCCCATGGCGATTGACCTCTCGGTCCACGGGAACGGGATCATCGGGAAATACCGGATCCGG
>JAHKLN010000066.1 GCA_020854755.1 Methanomicrobiaceae archaeon
AGGGGGTGTCCCCCTCCCCGCACGCTGCCTCCCCCTATGAGGATAGCCGGTTGAAACCGTGTACGGAGGCGCAAAAGTATTGACCGCAAAGATCCATCCATTGCAGAATCCTGCTCGATTTTCATAGGAAATGAATGGTGAATGTCGCTATCCGCCTCCATCCTGTATGCCTGTGGTCTTCGCGGCTCATGCCGTTTCATGACTTCGCTTCTCCCGATCCCCGGTGCATGGCGGTTTCTAAAAAATCCGATCGAATCCTGAAGAGCAAGCCGGACCGGGGATATCCGTCGGTTGCGCCTCCGGTCGATCCGGCTCATAGCCGCCCCGGGATCGGTTCCAGACTCTGATCGGCTTAATCCGGGCGTGCAGCAGAGAAGAAGGCTGTCATTCAGGCTCGGGCACCCATTTCAAGGCTTCTTCGAGCCTCTGTTCCCGGAAGAACCTGACGTCCATGCCTGTTATGCAGGCAAACACCCGAAACATCCAGGTCAGCGTCTCGTCGCGGGACCCGTCGCTCGCAGAGGCCATCCGCCCGACATGCCGCAGCATCGGCCAGTTCCTCCCGGGCGCCGCCTGCCGTCCAGCCTCCAGAGCCCCGGACCTGCATCAGTACGCATACGTCCCGGCGCTTCTCAATCGCCTCTTTAAGCGTCGGGATGAGTACTTCGGTACAATCCGCTTCGGTGAGCGTTCCTTCGAGCAGGAACCCCAGCATATCTCCTTTACGCACGGTCACGGTCACTGCCATGGGGGCCGCCCTTCGGTCCGGGAGATGAAATGTATCCCCACCGCCCGGGCATCGGCCTCGCCGGAGCGGGTGAAACGTGCGGGAACGCCCCTCTACCACCGATCGAACTTCACCAGCTCGTTCACCGGCTTCCTCACCTTCTTCCCGGGCGGCTCATCCGGATACCCGAGCGGTGTGAAGGCCACCGGCTCCACGCCATCGGGAAGGCCGAGCACCTCGCGGGCGGCGGCGCGGTCGAATGCCGCGACCCAGCAGGTGCCGAGCCCCTCGTTTGCGGCCGCAAGGATCAGGTGATCCATCGCGATCGCCGTATCGACCCATGCGTAGTTCGTGCCGTCGGTATGTGTCCATGCCTCGGAGGGGACTGCGGCCGCGCAGACGATGAGCGGGGCTTCTGCGAACCAGGGTCTCCCGTATATCCGTTCAAGCTCCGCTTTCCGGCCTTCTGTCCGGATCACGATCAGCCGGAACGGCTGGCGGTTCGCCGCACTCGGGGCGGCCCGCGCCGCTTCGAGCACCTCGTTCTGCAGGGCCTCGGGGACGGGATCGGGCCTGAACCTCCGAACGCTGCAGCGTTGCCGTATGAGATCTCGATACTCCATGCACCTCCACCTCAGATGGTGGAGGGGGATGCCGGGAGAAGAGATAGCCTTTTTGGCCGGTGGCGTGCCGGGCGCACCGCACACTCCCGGGCCGGCGGGAAGGGCAGCACAAACGATAATACGATCCGCGAGGATTGTCTGGTAGATGCCGCGTGCGGCGGGAGGATGTGATACGGGGTATGACGCAGAAGACGTTTGAGATCAGTGCATATGAGATCCAGCTTGCAAAAGAGAAGAGGATCGTCTGCGAGGGGCGGGCGGTGGCGGTGCAGGCGATCATCAGGTGCATCGGCATCCCGTCGATCTACTCCGACGAACACTGGCGGGTTCACCTGTACTTTGCCGGCGATGCAGCCGGGCTGCCGGGAACGGCCGTCAGCCAGGAAGACCGGCTGATCCGGGTGTTCCTGCCCGACGGCCACTTCGAGCGGTTCGTCGATCTGCTTCGCAACGAAAAGCCGATATTCTGCAATTTTGACTTCGATCGGCCCGACGAGATCATCTTCAGATCCTCGATCGAGCCCGTGGGCGAGGAGGAGTCGTCGGGGTGAGCAGAGAGAGATGATCGTCTGCAGACGGTGCGGGAGACATCCGGCGGCCCGGCAGATCGGGCTCTGCGCGGACTGCATCCGCGAGACGGGCGATCCTGACGGAATGGCGGCGCTCCACGTCCCGATCCGGGCCGCATACCGGCTTCCCGTCCGGCCGCCGGAGACCCCGGGCGGCGCGGTCTGCCGCCTCTGTGCAAACCGGTGCGCCGCAGGCGAGGGGGAGAGGGGCTACTGCGGGGTGCGGATCTGCCGTGGCGGGGTGATGCAGCCCGTCGCCCCGCGCCGGCACGGGCTTGCATACGCATACCCGGATCCGCTCCCCACCAACTGCTGCGCAGCGTGGTTCTGCCAGGGATCTCGCAAGGAGGGGTGCAACCTTGCGGTATTCTTCTACGGGTGCAACTTCGACTGCCTCTTCTGCCAGAACGCCTCGCATAAGCGGGTGGACGCCGCTCCGGTGCTCGGCGAAGACGGGCTCGTTGCACGGGCGCTCGATCCCGCAGTCCGATGCATCTGCTTCTTCGGCGGCTCACCGGAGCCCCAGCTCCCCTTCGCGCTCAGGGTGGGCAACCAGATCCTTGCCGGAAGCGGGGGCGAGAAGCATATCTGCTGGGAGTGGAACGGCGCCGGGCATCAGAAGCTCGTGGAGAAGGCGGCGGCCCTCTCCATGGCGAGCGGAGGCGTCGTGAAGTTCGACCTCAAGGCCTTCGATCCCTGCCTGCACCGGGCGCTCTGCGGGGTCGATAACGTTCGGGTGCTCGAGAACTTTGCACGGGTGGCGGCGCTTGCCGGGGAGCGCGACGTGCTCACCGCCACCACCCTGCTCGTGCCCGGCTACGTGGACGCAGTGGAGGTGGAGGCGATCGCCCGGTTCATCGCCGGGTGCAGCCCCGATATCCCGTACTCCCTCCTTGCCTTTCATCCCGACTTCGCGCTCTCCGATCTCCCGCCGACGCCCATGCGGCAGGCGCTGGACTGTCTCCGGGCGGCGAGGCGGCACCTCGATCGCGTCCACCTCGGAAACGTTCATCTGCTGGCGTAAGGCCCTCCTGCTTTCTGCCGGCCGATCACCGTGCCTGCTGGAGAGAACCCCCGGAAAGCTCGTCGATGAGGATCCGATACCCGGAGATGCCGAGGGCGATGAAGAGCGGACCCAGAATGAATCCGATTGCTCCCATCGCGGCAATACCGCCGATAAACCCGATCGCCAGCAGCACCGGGTGAATGCGGATGCGCTGCCCCATCAGCACCGGCCGGAAGACGAGGTCAGGCACCTCGTTGACGATGGGGAGGCCGATGAGCACCACCAGCAGGAGACCGCGGATATCGCCCATCAGCAGGGTATAGAACGCGAGGAGGGTCATGAGTGTGCCCGGCCCGATGATCGGGATCAGCTGGAAGATGGCGGTGATGGTGGCAAAGAAGACAATGTGGCCGTAACCGAGCACGTAAAAGAATGGAATCGCAAAGAAGAACGTGATCACCGCCGTGCCCGCGTGCACCACGTAGATAGAGTAGAAGGTATCAGACATCGTCTTTGTGAGGATGTTGATGGGCCGGAGCGACCGCTCGGGCAGCGTCGAGAGGATCTCCGCGGCAATGCGATCGCCGCTCAGGACGAGCATGAACAGCGCAAGAAAGAGGACGAAGGCCTGAAAGACGAGCGTCGGCGCGTCAGGCGCCCAGGTAAAGACCACCTGCCCGACCGCCTGCCCGATCTCTGTTGCGGCAATATCCAGGTACTGACCGGGATCCGGCAGATCGAAGGGGAGATCCGCCTCAGGCAACTCCCGGATCACCTCCAGCACTCCGGTGATCACGTCGAATAGCAACTGCCGGTTCTGGTAGATGACGGCGGCCGCAAAGGCCAGTATTGCGAGGAGAATGGCAATCACCCCGGCGGTGATCACCGCAGCCGAGAGCGCTTCAGGCATGAGGCGGGAGAGGCGGCGCTGCAGGGGCATGAGGACCACGGCAAGCGATGCGGCAATGATCACGGCACCCGCCAGCGGCCAGAAGGCGATGGCCGCGGCAACGGCAATGGCGAGTATCAGGGCGGCCGATACAAATTCAATCTCCCGCCAGTCTTTCGCCATGACCGGGGGTAACGGATCCCCTGTGCAATAAACCTACTCATGCCCCGCTCTGCAGGGATCGCCGTCATGCAGCCTCCGCCACCATGATATAGTGGTACGGTCCTGCCCCGGCGACCGAGCGGAGCGAAAAACCCGCTTTCCTGATGATGGCGGCCGCATATTCCACGCTGAAGCGCTTTGCATGGGGAGGGCCGGGACCTGTCGTCTCCTTCTTCCAGTCCAGATTGACCAGCAGCCCGGCAGGAGCGAGCATGGCTCTTGCACAGGCAAGCACCCGCTGCTGGTCCGAAAAATCGTGGAGGCTTATGCCGAAGAAGACGAAATCGGTGCATCCCTCACAGAGAATCGTCGTTTCCGCCGCCCCTTCCCTGAGGCGTATGTTTGCCAGGCCGTCTCTTTCGGCCGTTCGTCTCAGGCGGTCGAGGGCATCGGCATCGATGTCGATACCGCAGACACGTCCGTTCGGTCCGACGATTCGTGCGGCGGGCAGGGCAAAAAACCCGTCCCCGCACCCGACGTCGACAAAGACGGATCCCGGTGCAAGCCCTATTCCGGCGAGGATGGCCTCGGGATCCTGCCATCTCCGCCTCTCCGCATCGTCTTCATGCCGATAAGAAGTCATATGATACCTCCTTCTGCGCCCGCCGCTGCACGTTGCGATGTATGGGGGTGATACATATAATACCGCGTATGAAGCCGGTTTACGGCTACAGGCTCAGCGGAGGAGAATTCTTGACGCTGCACAGATACCCGGTGTCCTGTTTTTGCAGACTATCCCGGAACAGTGGGCCGGGGAGGGAGAGACCCCCTCCCCGGTCCCCACCCCCTGGCGATTGACCTCCCGGCCCACTGGAACGGGATCCTCGAGAAATACCGGATCCGGGATGCCAACGTGGAATTCATGGATTTTCATGGCTGCGCTTGCACCGATCGCCGGTGCATGAGAGTTCATGTGAAACATTTATCAGGGCATCCGGGTCGCAGGAGCAACCGGTGAAGATAGACGAGTTAGATGGAGAGATTTCGGATCCGATTGTATCGCACCAGTCCCGTTCCAGCAGACCATGGGGGCAATTGCCATGGACACGGGCGAGGAAATCTCCTCCACGCGAGCCGCCTCTCCCCGTGAGGATGGCCGGCAGAAAGCCATGGTGCGGAACCGCAGGCGTACGGGCAGCCTGAATCTTAAGGCGTCAAAGCAAAGCCGATCTGTGCGCGAAATATACTGCAGCATGCGCTCTTGTGCGATCAGGTGCCGCGGTTCATCCGGCTCGCCCGGACAGATTCCTCTTCCGGGCGCTGCTGCGGCAGATCCGCGGCCGCGGAACGGAGGAAATACATACATTCATATGCAGCTTGTGAGAAAACCATTTCTGGAATGGACAAATGTTTTGCGACCCCGGGGAAGGGCGATGATCAACGTTCTGCTTGTTGATGGGAACCGTGAATTTCTGGATGAGATCAGGCGATCTCTTGAAACAGGAGACGGTGTGACCGTCAAAACCGCATCCTCTCCCCGTGCAGCGGTACACCTGATCAGGGAGCAAAACATTGATGCGATCGTCTCCGGCGCAGATCTGCCCGCCCGGGAATGGACGGCGGCCCTGCAGGCGCTCCGGGAGCAGGGGATTGATCTGCCGTTCTTCCTGTTCGCCGGCAACGGAAACGGGAGGCTGGCGATCCAGGAACTGCGCATCCAGGCAGAATTCCCCTGCCAGACCGAGTCCGCGCCGGAAGGGGAGGCAGGGGTACTGATCCGGATGATCCGGCAGGCAGTCGAGCGGCGGGACGCCTTCGAGAAGCTCCGGAAGGAGAACGAGATGATGAACGCCATTCTCATGACCTCCCCTGCCGCGATGTGCCTGGTGCAGGGCGGCGTAATCACCTGGACGAACAGGAAGATGCACGCCTTCCTCGGCTACGACGAGGGCTCGCTTACGGGAAGGAACGCCCTGATGCTCTTCCCGAGCGCGGAGGAGTACCACAGGGTGGCGGCTGAGTTCGAGGAGAAGGCGGATAGACAGGAGTGGGGGCATACCGAGTGCAAGCTGCGGCGGCGGGACGGATCCCTGATATGCGTCCACCTGCAGGCGCGGTCGATCGATCCGGAGGATCCCGGGAAGGGCTACGTGGTTCTCGGGCAGGATGTCACCGAACACAAGCGGCTAAAAGAGCTCCTGAAACGGAGCGAGGTGCGGTACCAGAGCCTGGTGGAGAACGCAAACAGCATTATCCTGCGCATGGATCCGCAAGGTACCATCCAGTTCATCAACCGATATGCCGAACTCTTCTTCGGGTACCGTGCGGAGGAAGTCCTGGGCAAGCACGTTGTCGGGACGATCGTGCCGAGAAAAGGGAGATCCGGGCGTGATCTTGCGGCCATGATCGAGGATATGGGGCAGAATCCCGAGGCATACGAGATCTACATCAACGAGAATCTGCTGAAAAGCGGCGAGCGCGTATGGGTTGCCTGGACGAACAAGGCCATCTATGACAGGGACGGCCGCGTCACCGGGATCCTCTGCATCGGCAACGACATCACCGATCGAAAGATCGACATCAGGGATCCCCGCATCAGCATCGAGCCCTGGAAGAGCAGCCTTATCGAAGGGACCGATATCGAGGAATCGACCTTCGAGGCGGCCTTTGAGATCGCCGTCGAGATATCGCGGGAAGGGCGGGAAGGAAAACCGGTCGGCACCGCATTCCTGATAGGGGACGCCCCGGCAGTCCTGGCACAATCCCGCCAGCTGATCCTCAACCCCTTCGAGGGGCATGCGGATGACCTGCGGATGGTGACGAGCCCCGACCTCAAAGAGACGATCAAGGAGCTCTCCCAGCTCGACGGCGCTTTCGTGATCTCCGGCAGCGGCATCGTCGAGGCGGCGGGCAGGTACATCACCATCGATACGAGCGCCACGCAGACGCCGAAAGGCATGGGCACGCGCCATGCATCGGTGGCAGCAATCACCAGAGCGGCAAGAGCGGTCGGGATCGTCGTCTCCCAGAGCGGCGGAAGGATCTCGATATTCAGGGATGGAAGGCCGGTCAAGATCATCGCCCGATAGGGGAACGCGAGGTTTGAGGGACCGGCAATCCATGCGGCGCGAAACGGTGGAGACCTTCAAGGCATACGTCGACCTGACAAGGGCACAGTTCTTCTTCGTCTGGCCTCTCCTCTTCTGCTCGGGGCTCTTCCTGGCGTTCGAGCACTACGACGGCTTTACCTGGTCGCTTACCATCAGGGCTGCATTGATCGGCCTGTTCGGCTTCGAGGCGGGGCTGATCCTCAACGATTACGTGGACCGGGAAGCGGACAGGAAGGATATCGAGCGGGACAAGCTGACGAAATACTGGCGGCTCTTTCGGAGGAGGCCGGTTGCGGAGGGGCTCATCTCTCCCGGGAAGGCGCTCGGGCTCTTCCTCCTGCTCGCGGCGCTCGCCCTTGCCCTGATCGCCACCCTTCCCCCCAAAAACGCCCTGCATCTCACCGCCATTATGGCATACTCCTATGCCGCCGAGTACTTCTATCAGGTAAAGAAGAGGGATCAGACCGTTCCCGTCGCACAGATCCTCGGGAGGACCGACTTCGCCCTCTTTCCCGTCGCCGGCTACCTCTGCCTCGGCAGTCCCGACGCGACGGCTCTGCTCTACTTCCTCTTCTTCTACCCCTTCGCCCTCGCGCACCTCGGGGTGAACGATATTGCCGATATGCGCAACGATGAGGCCCGCGGGATGAAGACCGTGCCCGTGCTCTACGGGCTGAGGGGAGCGGCGCTCTGGGTGCTTGCCTTTACCGCGATCCATCTCTGTGCGGCGGTTCTCTTTGCTGCAGTCCTGCCCGCCGCTACGCTCGCAGGATTTGCCGCAGGATTCGTCCTGCTCGGCATCGCCGACTGCAGGATCGCACGGGCGCCGAAGCCCGAAACCGGTCTTGCAGTGCTTCCGCTCTTCCATCTGGCCATGCTCCTCTATACAACCGGTATCATCCTCGGCGATGCATTCTGACCGGGCGGCAGGCTGTCGGCCGGCGCGGCATCCAAGCGATCACCACCCCGGAAGTGACCATAAAGCAGATAAATCACTCAGGAGTATATGAGAATTGTAACACCTCGTACCATCTATCGTGGAAGGTGAACGACGTGGCAATCAAGAAGGCGTCAACAGGAAATTCCGGAAGAGAACTGCAAAACACCGACGTCAGAAGGGTGCAGCTGCCCAGATCCGGGTCTGCTGAGAGGATACAGAGGATCACCGAGGACATCGAGAGAAAGCTGGAGCGGGCATCCAGAAAGTCCTCAAAGTTCAGGATGTAGTCCCGACCACCGGTATCCCTGCATCAGGGCTGATCCCCACTATTTTTTGCCGATCACCGGGTGAGTGAAACCTGTTTCTGCAGGGATCCCGCACCCCGGCACCTCATCAGATTGGGAGGGAGGGCGGCATCCGGATCTCCTGATGCAGGCCATCCGCCCTCCTGAACCATCGGAACGACCGGTCGCCGTGGACGGCTTCGGCGAGGTGCGGGCCGATCATACGCACGAAAGGCGCAACCGGAAACCGCAGGGGAATCTTCAGGCCGGAAAGGACCGCGTCCCGCAATCGGCGGGCACAGTCCAGTTCGGGATAGACATGGCGGCCGAGCAGGGCCACATAGATCTCCGCCGCATCGCCGCTCCCGGCAAGCTCCCGGTGAACGGCGAATGCGGCGAGCTCCGCCGTCCGGTGCGCATAGAAGATGCCCTCGCCGAGCAGCGGATCGGCGAACCCCCCGGCGTCCCCGGTTAAAAAGAGGTTTCTGTATACGGGAGTCCAAAGGAAACTGCCGTACGGCAGGCGGTGGCCGACCGGGCGGCGATCGGCGAACGCCGTGAGCCCTATCCCTGAAAGAAACGCCCTGAACGTCTCCGCAAGGCTGCTTGATCCGGGCTGCGGAATCCCGCAGACCCCCACGACGATCCGGTCGCTGTTCGGGAAGAGCCAGCCGTATCCAGGGAAGATATCACCGAGAAAGACCATCGGGGTGTATGTCTGCCCGTCCAGATGCAGCGGAGTACCATTTTCCGCATCTGCAAGGCGAAGTTCGTCCCGGCCGATAAAGATCTCGAGCGCGATCGCCGTATTGCGGCGCCACTCCTCTCTATCGAAGCACCCCGGGGGAAAGTGGCCTCTGACCATGCTCCCGACGCCGTCGGCACCGATAACAAAGCGCGAGCCGATCCTTCTCCCCGACGCGGTGACGACCTCGTTCTTATCCATATCAAGCGATATGACCGCATCCCCCTGCAGCACGACGGCGCCGGCATCCTCCGCCCGCTTCAGCAGGAGGTGGTCGTACCGCTCCCGCCGCACAAAGTAGAACGGCTCTTCCGGGCTGCCCTGCAGCACGAGATCTTTGTTGAGGTAGAGCCGGTAACCCGTGCCGGCACAGTCCACCGCTCCTGCATCCCGCAGGGCCTCGACGGGTGTACCGAAGATCCGTTCGAGCAGCCGGATTGTCTTCCGGGTCAGGCAGCCGGCGCAGACCTTATCTCTGGGAAACGTGGCTCTGTCGATGATCAGCACCCGATGTCCGCCTCCTCCGAGAAGGCATCCTGCCGCTGCCCCTGCCGGCCCCCCGCCGACGATTACGACGTCATACGAACTGCCGCCTTCCATTCACCGATACCAGGCAGATTCTTTGCCGCTTTGATATATAAAGTGTGTCCTGCCGGCACGCCGCCCGAAGAAGCAATATACGATCATGGCAGGTATCTCTGTATGGAGCTTGCGCGAGCGTATGGAGCGGAGAGGAGACGGCCGATGGGCGGCGTCAGGGGGATGCACCGTGACGGACGGTGACTACGTCCACGGCTATTCGGCGAGGGAGGCGGAGAGGCTTGCCGACCAGGCGCGAACCCTGTCTGCGCTGCTGCACGACGATACCCGGTACCCTGCAGGATCCCGGATCCTCGAGGCGGGGTGCGGCGTCGGTGCGCAGACCGTCACCCTTGCACGGAACAGTCCGGGCGCCGCGATCACGTCCATAGATGTCAGCGAAGAGTCCCTCCGCATGGCGAAGGCCAGAGTCCTGGATGCAGGCCTATCAGACGTCAGTTTTCAGGCAGCAGACATCTATGACCTGCCGTTTGAGAGGGAATCTTTCGATCACGTCTTCGTCTGCTTCGTCCTCGAGCACCTCAGATCCCCTGACGAAGCGCTCGCATGCCTCAGGGAGGTGCTCCGGCCGGGCGGGACGATCACGGTCATCGAAGGGGACCACGGATCCTGCTACTTCCATCCGGAGAGCCGGGAAGCCCTCGACGCATGGCAGTGCCTGATCAGGGTGCAGCGGTACATCAGGGGAAACGCGCTGATCGGGCGGCGGCTCTACCCGCTCCTAACGGACGCAGGGTTTTTTGGCGTCAGTGTCTCGCCGAGGATGGTCTATGCCGACGCGAGCAGGCCGGAGATCGTCGACGGGTTTGTGAGAAAGACCATCATCCCGATGGTGGAAGGCGTGAGGGCGCAGGCTATCGCGCTCCGGATGATGGACGGGGCATCCTTCGAGAAAGGCATCGCCGATCTGCACCGGACGGCAGAACCCGGCGGCACGTTCTGCTACACCTTCTTCAAGGGGACGGGAACCGTCCGGTAACGGCTGATGCCGCCGGGGTTCGCATGCCTTAATTCCGCGTTCCTGCAGGGCAATCCGGGGCTGCTGGGCGACCGATGAAACGCACACGTTGCCCTTCAGGCTACAGGCAGCACTGATGAACATTCTTGAATCTGCATCGATAACCCGGGTCCGGTCTTCTCCGGCTATCTCCGGACAGTGGACCGTGGTGGACATCCCAACAGGGGGTGGGGTCAGGGGAGGGGAGACCCCCTCCCCGCAGGCCGCCTCCCCCCGTGAGGATAGCCAGTGGGAAGCCGTGTACGGGAGCAAATTGATCTGAGCGGCGAAAAGGTTCTCTTTCAGAAACCGGCTCGATTTTATATGAAACCACACGATGCTCTTCAGGCCGCAGGCAGAACTGGTGAACATTCTTGACGCTGCACAGATGCTCCGGGTCCGGTATTCCCGGCTTTTGATTGTTGCTGACCGAAAACGGCATCGCTCCCCCATGTCGATAGCCGCCGGTAAACCGGGCACGGCGGATCGCGTTGTATCGAAGTACAACCGATGCCGGTCGAGATCACGGCCATTGCCTGGGGGCTTCCTTCAGACAATCAGGGGCGGGCTCTGATGGAAAAACGATCGGCTGCTCCTTCTTGAATGCGCGGCGGTTTGGTTGCCGCCGTTCGGCCTGCCATCCCTGCGGAGACGCGGGCGGCGGTGCCGGGGAAGTATGGGCCGGCAGTGAAAAGATTTTTCTTGATCCGCCTTCCATTACTGCTAAAAACTGTCAGGACGCAATGAAACATCCATGATCTCTGTTCTGCTTGTTGACGACGATTCTGATCTTCTGGATATCGCCCGGATTTTTCTCGAACGGGACGGATGCCTACGCGCTGACACCTGCACTTCCGCCCAACAGGCGCTTTCTATGCTGAAGGCAGAGAAATACGATGCGATCGTCTCTGACTACGAGATGCCGGGTATGAACGGCATCGAGTTCTTAAAAGCATTCAGATCAGAGGAGGACACAACCCCGTTCATCATCTTCACCGGAAGAGGGCGGGAGCATGTCGTCATCGAGGCGCTGAACTTCGGAGCGGATTTTTACCTCCAGAAAGGCGGCGATCCGATATCTCAGTTCGCCGAGCTGAAGCACATGATCCAGCAGGCGGTGGGGAGGAAACGGGCGGAGGATGCGCTGAGAGAGAGCGAACGGGTGCTCTCGACCCTGCTTCGCAACCTGCCCGGGATGGCGTACCGGTGCAGATACAGCCCGGACTGGACGATGGAGTTTGTCAGCGAAGGAGCCGCCGATCTCACGGGATATGCGCCCGCTGATCTCGTAGGCGACCGTGCCATCCCCTATGCAGACCTGATCCGCCCCGGCGACAGGGAGGCCGTCTGGGATGCCATCTGTGCTGGCCTGCAGGAGAAGGGAGCGTTCCAGGTAACGTACCGGATCACGACGGCGGCAGGGGAAGAGAAGTGGGTCTGGGAGCAGGGCGTGGGGGTGCCCGGGTCCGGGGGAGCGATCACCGCGCTCGAAGGATTCATCACCGACATCACCGAGCGCCGGCTTGCAGAAGAGGCCCTCCGGGAGAGTGAAGAGAAATACCGCGTGCTTGTGGAGAATGCACTCGACGGCATCATCATTCAGGACTTCAACGGCATCATCCTGATGGCGAACAGCGCCGCTGCCTCGATGTCCGAAGTTGAGGACTGGAGGGAGATGATCGGCAAAAGCAGCCTTGAGTTCATCGCTCCTGAGTTCCACAATGCCGTCATCACCGATCTGAAGAACGTCTACCAGGAGAGAGGGGGCTATCTCAATACGTATCGCGGAATCAGCGCGCAGGGGAGAGAGCGCTGGATAGAAGGGCTCGGCACCAGGATCACGTATCAGGGCAGGCCCGCCAACCTTGTGGTCGTACGCGACGTCACCTCACGCATTCAGGCCGAACTGGCGCTCGAAAGAAGCGAAAGCAGGTTCAGTACGGTCTTTGAGCAGAGCCCGCTCGGCATGGTCATCACCGACCTCAACCAGCGGATCCTGATGGTCAACGGGAGGTTCTGCAGGATGCTTGGATATACGGAGCCGGAGCTCTTCGCGCTCACCATGCCCGAGATTACCCACCGGGAAGATCTGGAGGCGTCCATGCCGGAGATGGCAGGACTGGCGAGCGGGGAGATCCCGGTCTATAAACGCGAGAAGCGATACATCAGAAAGGATCGCGGGATCCTGTGGGCTTCCCTGACCGTCTCCGCCCTGCATGACGGCGACGGGAAGGCCCGCTACCTCCTCGGCATGGTCGAGGATATCAGCGACCGGAAGCAGGCGGAAGAGACGCTGAGGCAGGCAGGTATCAAACTCCACCTGATGAACTCCATCACCCGGCACGACATCATCAATCAGCTCACGGTGGTCTCGGGAAACCTTGCGCTCGCACGGGAGCTTGCAGCAGATCCCGATCAGATATCGTTCCTGGACAAACTGAAAGGAGCGGCCGATGCCATCCATCGCCAGATCGAGTTCATGCGAGATTATCAGGATGCCGGGGTCAGGTCTCCCGAGTGGCAGAACGTCGGTGAGACCTTTTCCCGGTCGATTGCCTCCCTTGACACGAGCGGGGTCTCACTGAGCCTCGATCTTGACGGCATCTCGGTATACGCAGATCCGATGCTGGAGAAGGTCTTTTACAATCTTGTCGACAACTCAATCCGCCACGGAAACGGTGTATCTGAGATACGGATCAGCGCACGGTGCTCCGAAGCGGGATGCATGCTGCTGTACGAAGACGACGGGCAGGGGATACCCGCTCGGGAGAAGGCGCTCATCTTCAACCGCGGATTTGGCAAACATTCAGGATATGGGCTGTTTCTCATCCGGCATATCCTGGATATCACCGGCATGACGATCCAGGAGACCGGGGAACCGGTCAGGGGCGTCCGGTTCGAGATTCGCGTTCCTTCCGGTTGCCATAAGCACCTCCCGTGATCGGAGCTGCGGCACCAACACGCTTTTCAGATCCGCCTGCATTGGAGGTGGCGTGAACGGGTCTGGTGATCGCTGGATACTGCCGGATCTGCAGAGCGCCCTGCGCTGGTCTGCAAAGAGGAACGGGGAGGGGATCCGGTGTGTGCTCGACGTGCTCGGGGAGTATGCGGGGAATGAACGGGAGGCAGCGGAGTCGGTGGAGGCCTGCCTCTCGTGCCTGCAGGCGATCCGGGATCACGGGCTTGATGCCTCGCTCTCGGTGAAGACGACCGCGCTTGGCGCAACGTTCGATCACGGCCTCGCCCGGGAGCACGTGCTGGCTCTCTCCAGAGAGGCTGCGAGACTTGCCGTTGGTCTCGAGATCGATATGGAGGGGCGGGGACTGGTGGTGCAGACACTGGAGATCGCGGTCGAATGCGCCCGCCAGGGGCGGCCGCCAGCGCTGGCGCTCCAGGCATACCTCAATCGAACTCCCGGGGATCTGCACGAGGTTATTAAGCACAGGATCAGGCCGAGGATCGTGAAGGGCGCCTATATCGGCGATACCGGCGACCCGTATGAGATCAGAAGACGCTTTGTAGAACTCGTTCTGATTGCACACGGGCAGAAAGCGCCTTTTGCCGTGGGCACCCACGATCCCGACCTCATCGGCTGGCTGGTCATTCGGTTCGCGGAAACAAAGGAGAGCCTTGAGTTTGGATTCCTGAAAGGGCTTTCGAACATAACGAAGATCGCTCTTGCCGAGCGGGGGTGGCCGGTCGCGGAGTATGTGCCCTTCGGCTCCCGGCGGGCGGCCTACGAGGCACGGCGCAGACGCTACCTGCAGGAGCTGCATCGCCTCGGGAGGAAGGCGGCGTCATAGGATCTCATTTCTGCCGGGAACCGAGCTTCTCCCGTATCTTTCGCAGGATATCATAGAGTGCATACCGGAACTCCGCTTCAACCATCTCCCACGTGATCTCCTTCGCCGCTCCGTGAGGGATGCGCAGGGAAAGCCTGCATGCTTCACTGGCTCTGCTCCCGGGTGAGAAGAACGGCCATAAGATGTCGACGTAGCCGATGGCGAGCACGACGACGAATACGACGAGGATTGCCGTCACCGAGATCTCCTGCATCACCGGATCGATGACGACCCCGGTGATCTCCCCTGCCAGCTGAAAGACGCTGAAGAGGAACGTGAGCAGGATGATGCTTCCGGTGGCGGAAAAGACCGGAGCAGGCAGGTTCAGGGGAAATGCAAGGAGCCGAAAGACCGATCCGGCAAAGAAGAGGATGGACGCGGTAAAGAGGAGGCCGATCGTCGTGTTCAGGAATGTAACGACCTGCAGGAATCTCGGATCCGGGAGGAACCGCGTCAGGATGTTCAGGGTGACGACGGTGATGATGAACAGCAGGAGGCCGGAGTAGCGGAGAAACAGCGTCCAGTAGATCGGATCTTCCGCGCCCTCCGCCATAATGCCGCCTCACTTGACGGCCGACCACTTCTATTTTTTGTCCGGGCAGGATCTGCGGCACCGGGGAAGCGCTGATATACTCTCCGGTGCATGATACCGGCCGGGGTACTGGTGATGGCAGGCTCATGGAGCGAGGCAAAGGAGATTGCACGGAGAACCGGCATGGCAACGGTCTATCATGATCTGGATGCCGACGAGTACGGCGCATGCGCACCCGGCCAGAAGCAGGGGCATTTCGCCGTTGGAAAGTTCGTGGAGCACCGCTCGGTCTGCCTGCCGGCGGACCTGAGCGAGGCGGAGCTTATCGCGAAGGAGCGGGAGGCGCTCGGGATCAGGGAAGAGGCGGAGAGGCCGGGCGATATCTACACCGTCGGCCGCTGGACGGTGAAGCCCGGAAACGAGCCGGCGTTTATCGGCAGATGGAAGGAGTTTGCCGAATGGACGATCCGGCACCAGCCGGGCGCGCTCGAGGCGATCCTGCTGCAGGATCTCGGGGAGGTGCAGCGGTTCATATCGTTCTCTCCCTGGGAGGACGCCCTGAGCGTCGAGGAGTGGCGGGGAAGGCCGGAGTTTCAAAATTTCATGGCACAGGCACGGGAGCTCTGCGACGAGATCGTGCCGGGGACCATGAAGCGGGTGGCACCATGAGCCCGGCAGCAAAGGGCGGCCCGCCGAATTTTATATGGAGTAAATTTATATGTCCTGGATTATAGTATTGGCCGGTGAATACCATGCGTTATTTCCGTTGCAGTGATGTTGGCTTCAAGTGCGAGTACGAGGCATCGGGCGAGACCGAAGAGGAAGTCATGGCAAAAGTCGAACAGCACGCGAGAGAGAAGCACCAGATGAACGTCCTCTCCCCTGAAATCAGGGAGAAGATCCGGCAGGTCATGAGAGAAGAGCGGTGATCCGGCACCTGCCTTCCATGATATCCTCTTTTTATCCATCCGAACTCTGTTTCTGTAGATCTCCCGGGAAAGCCAGAGCGATAACGGCAATAAAACCAGGATCATCCATGTTCGCATGAAACGGCATGAATCCCCGAAGGCCACAGGCATGCCGAATGAAGGCGGGCGGTGCTGCTCACCACCTACTTTCATATAAAACCGCGTATGAAGCCCGATGGGGGCTGCAGGCGCAACTGATGAAAATCCATGAGCGGTCTGTGGAGCATCACCGATTCGGCATCTCCTGGATCTCGCAGTACAGTGGACCGCAGGAACAATCCCAACAGGGGGTGGGGACCGGGGAGGGGGAGACCCCCTCCCCGGTCCACTGTCCCGGAATAGCCGGAAAAAACCGGATCCGGACTGTCTGTACCGAATTCAATGCTTGTTATCAGTCGCCCCTGCAGCCCGCAGGGCTTCTTCTCCGTTTCGTGGCTGATGCACCGGCAGCCCGGGGCGGTCCTTCTCACCAGTGCATCCCGGGCAACAGGCGAACGGGTGTGGGCGGAGTATGAGACCGGGGAGAGGCACGAGCATCCGTTCGAGACGCAGCGGAGACCGGCGGCAGGCGTGCAAGGCCAGAATATTATAAGCAATATTTTTATATTGTGTCTGTTATAATGGTCGGCCGGTGAGAGAAATGGCAACATTCAGGTGTAAGGATCTCGGTCTTGCATGCGAGTATGAAGAATCAGCGGAGGGCGAGCACGAGCTCATGAAGAGGATCGAGGGGCACGTCATGACGGCCCACCAGATGAACCCCGAAAGCCCGGAAGTGAGCGAGAAGCTCAGAAAGGCGATACGGTAAGAGGGGTTTTCCGACCGGACATCCAAACTTTTTTCGCGCAATCCCTTCCTGGCCGGCCGGCCGTAGCCCGGATGGAAAAATCCCGGCCGTCCCGGCGCTCTTTTGGGGTGCGGCACCGGTCTTCTGGCGGTTGTGGATCGGGACGGCGGCCAGTTGGCTGTACGCTCCCCGTCCCGGCGGAAAGGCCCATGGGCGGAAGAAGATGAGGGAGATCAGAGGCAGCAACCCTTTTCTCCTCTCACGCGTTTCTCACTCCCATGACCATTCCCGATGAAGCAGCCATTGACGTTGTCCTCCTGCCCCCGGAGCCGATCATGGAGGAGGCGATCCGGATCAACCAGGCGCTGCAGATCGCATGCCCGGACCAGGAGATCGTCCTCGATAACAAGACCTGCATCCCGCACATCACCGTTGCCATGGCCGCAGTCAGAAGCGGCAATCTGCCGGCCATCGCCAGGGAGCTCGAGAGGATCGTCGGGAAATGCTCCCCCCTGCCGCTTTCGATAACCGGCATCGAGACGCACACGACCGGAAGCGGCGAGAAGATCGCGGGCTTTGTGATCCGGCGGACCGACGCCCTTCAGCTCTTCCATAAAACGGTCGTGAGCACACTGCGGCCTTATGCGCTCTCCCGTGTCGAGCAGGCGATGTTTGCCCGCGCTCCCGGCGAGGCCGTGACCGAGTCCTCGCTGGACTGCGTCAGGCGGTTCTTCGAGCATTCGAGTTTTGGGCACTACTCTCCGCACATCACGCTCGGGTTCGGCGAACTTGCCGGGCCGCTCCCGGGGCTTTCGTTTCCCCTCCAGTTCCATGTGCCGAAAGCCGCAGTCTGCCACCTGGGCAACCACTGCACCTGCAGGGCGATACTCCACTCCGTCACCTTCTGATCCCGGGAGCGCCTCATGGCTTCGACTCCCGGACCTCGATCCTCATCCCGGCTCTCTTCCCGTAGACCCGCCGCTTCTCCCATGTCGGCCGCCACTCATAGATCAGCGCGGCAACCGGCACCCGCATGGCCGCCCATCCGGCGATCAGGAGGGCCTCCATCAGGAGCGAGACGGCAATCGCCTCCTCAAACACCGGGATGAACCCGCGCATGGTCAGGGTGAGAAAGAGCACCGCGAGTCCGACAGGCAGGCCCGTCCTGCCGTAGCGGAATGTGAGCCTGAGATCCCGACCGGCAAGAAGAGTGAGGCAGGTACAGTGGTTTTGTATCGCCCCGGGAATGGCCGCCGCCTCAGGCGAGGCAGAGATCCCGGGAGAGAGGCAGATTGTGAGCAGCATGGGTGTTTTTGGAGAGAACTCCTCCACTGGCGTGGCGATACAATCCCGTGCATCTCCATCGAGCTCCTGCACCTTGAACGGCGAGTGATCGAATGTATTGGAGAGCTGGCCGATCTCCCGCAGCCGGATCGAGATCAGTATGCTGCCGCCCTCTCTCTCGTAAAACGACTCAATATCCTGTTTCCTGGCAGGGAACAGCCGGACGGTCGGCCCCCGGTCTATCCGGCCGGCAACGGGCACTCGCCCTCTCCCCATCCCTTCATGGCCAGACCTCTGGCCTGGTAGAGCGGCAGGAGCTCTCTCCACCGGCCTTTTGGAGAGGGCTGGAACGTCCGGTCGGTGACGCTGCATCCGAGGATGCGTGAAGGCTGGAAGCATCTGGGGCCCTCGTGCCGCAGGTGGCAGTAGGCAGCATAGTAGCAGAGCGTACTTCCCCTGAATACGATAAAGTCGGGTTCGACGTCGCGGGTGGTGATCTCCCCCTTCTTGCTGCGGTACATGATGGTCAGGATCACATGCTCCACCGCCGCCTTCACCCAGACGTCCCGAAAACTCAAAACCATACACTGGGAATTATTAAAAAGTATATATAATTATCTCATTATTTACTCTGGCTGTGCCCATTTCCCGCTCCGCCGGGAGATCAGGAGACGTCTGCCAGTTTCAGGCGAGGAATGTCCAAACCCCCGCATGGCGACAGCACCCATCATGCACCCTGCAGGGTCTGGACAGGGCAGGAAGCCCTGTCCGCAGTCGCGGTGCAGTTCACGCGTCAGGGCGCCTCTTCGGTCCATCGCAGCCCGGAGATGCGGTCGTCGGGGTTGATGGAAGGTGGATCGCCAAGCGAACCTGACCCGACAGCCACCGGGAGAGCCTAGAGCAGCAGCCCTCGCACGTACGGTCTCTTGATCAGCGCGCAACCGTAGAACTCATTGATCCCGCCCAGATCGACGATCTCTGCAAACACGGGATCGTCCCGGATCCGGGTCTCGAAGTCCGGATACCGCCCCTTCATCGCGGCGACAAACTGCTGCAGCTGCATATATGGACGGGCATGTGGAGGAACGATGGAGAAATCCCGAAGATCCGCATCCAGGGTCGAATGCCTCGCCAGGTACTCGTCGAAATACAGGTAGACCTCAAAACCGTAGCGCTCCGACAGCTCCATGAGCCGCCTGATATCGGCACGCTCGCCCTGCACGATGCCGATGGCGGCAAAACGCTCGCTCGTGTCCGATCCCTCGATCGAACCGAATGCCGTTG
>JAHKLN010000006.1 GCA_020854755.1 Methanomicrobiaceae archaeon
ATCCCCCGGCCTCAAGGTATAATAGGCCTCGCTCCCAATACTCGAGAGAGGAGTATGAGTCATCTATCCCCCGCCCTCATCGCCCCCTGCGGCATGAACTGTGGGCTCTGCATCGCCTACCAGCGGGAGAAGAACCGCTGCCCGGGCTGCCGGGAAGAGGATGCCAAAAAGTCCCACTACTGCGCCAGGTGCAGGATCAGCCACTGCGAGCACCTGACGGGCCCGTTCTGCTCCGGGTGCACAGAGTTCCCCTGCGCCCGCCTGAAGCGCCTGGATCAACGCTACCGGAAGAAGTACCGGATGAGCATGCTGGCAAACCTGCAGGAGATAGAGGAGGAGGGTGTTTCGGAGTTTCTCAACCAGGAAGAGATCCGCTGGAGATGCCGACACTGCAAAGAGATCGTCTCAGTGCACAGGGACCGCTGCATCCACTGCGGGCAGGAGTGGTGATGGGAGAGTCTGCAAAGCCTATTGCTTCACGCTCTTCCCAGCGTGCTCTATCAAACAGCCTTCGTTGCATATGGCCATGATCCGGTCGCCGGGTTCCCTCATCTCCCGCAGCCTCCCGGGGGTGCTGCAAGACGAGGGTTACCGGGGCATACGTTATCTGCATCTGCCGCTGTTCCTGCAGGTGACATTGACGCCGGTCTCGCACCGTCCGTCCTTCGCATGCCTCATCTTCAATCTCCGGCAGGCCGCACGGTATCCGGATCCGTGCAGATCAGGTCAACCGCGAGCTGCCGTCATCATCAGAAAAGCCGTTCAATCACCGCGGACGGCTGATGCAGCTCTTTGGTAGAAGGAGCGCAGGCACCGGGCGGGGATGCGGTAGCGGCGGGCCGGTCCGGGTGCATTATCGGTAAGACCCCGGTCGTCCCCACCCCTATACTTAAATACCGCCACCTCTACAGGGGGCGGTGCCATGAAACCCCAGACCGTAGAAACGATGCCCGGGAAGCCCCGGGTTTCCTTTCCCGACACCGGAGTCCTGACCGTCATCCCCCTCGAGGGCCTCCGGATCCACAGCTACCAGGCGCCCGAGACGGCGGTCTTTGTCAGCTCACACATCCTTGAAACGCCAAACCGGCTCATCGTCATCGATACACAGTTCCTCCGCCCCCATGCAGAGCAGTTCCGCAGGTACATCGACAGCCTGAACAAGCTGATCGACCGCGTCATTATCACGCACAGCCACCCGGATCACTGGTTCGGGAGCGAGTTCTTCCGGGATGTTCCCCGGTTCGCCCTGCAGGGGGTGGCAGACGAGATTGCGGCGGGCGGGGAGGCGATGATACAGTCGTACGCGCCAGCCTTCGGCAACGCGATCACGGAGACGGTGGTGGCGCCGCAGGGAGTCGTCCGGCCCGGGAGCGAGACGATCGACGGCATCCGGCTCTCGTACGAGGAGGCGGATGGGGCCGAGGCCGGCGTGAACCTCGTGATCGAGCTGCCGGCACACCGGGTGCTCATCGCGCAGGATATCGTCTACAACCGGGTGCATCCGTTCCTCCGGCAGAAGGACGTCGATCCCTGGCTCTCTATCATCCGCCGCTACCGGGAGGGGGCGTATGATCTTGTCCTGGCCGGGCACGGGCTGCCGACGAACATGCAGGCGCTTGCCGAGATGGAGCGGTACCTGACCGGGGCACGATCCGCGCTCGCGGCGAGCAGCGATATCGCGATGCTGAAAGAGCGCCTGGTCGGAGGGAATCCGGGCTATCAGGGCGAGCTCATGCTGGATATCAGCGCAAGGTACCTGTACGGGGCAGAGGGCTGAGCGGTTGCACAGCGACGCCGCATGCGGATGCCGGAAGCCGATGCCGGTGTGGCGATTCGATCCGGCGGGGCGCACACCCTATGGCGATCCCCTCCTATAGGCAACGCCTGGCGTTCCCGGGTCACGGCCGGGTGTGTGCGCCCGTTCTGCCGTAGCCGGGGATGACCTCCGCCGCTGCCGGTGCATCAGCCCTACCGATCCTCTCCGGCGAGATGTTTCAGTATCGTCCCGGCGTCTTTTGCCGCCCTCCGGACGTCCGGAATCCCTGCCGCCAGCTCGTTCCTGATCGCGGCGCTTTCGTCCAGCATGGAGACAATCCGGCCGGCAACCGCTCCGGCATCCAGATCCGCGGTATCCACGCAATAATCGGTATGGCCGAAGAGGTCGCGGTTGATCCCCCGGGCCTTGATGCTGTAGGCGAAGCTCAGAGTCGGGACGCCCGAGGAGAGGGCGGCGATCGTCGAGTGCGTCCGCGCCCCGGCAAAGAGGGCCATCCGGCCGATGATCCACTTCGTCTCTGCGGCGTTGTATACCGGCGGGACCGGAATTATGCCGTCGTTTCTCTCGCCGGCAAGGGAGAGCGCCTGCTGCATGAATGCATGGTCGTTTGCGGACGGGGTGGTCACGTGAGGTATCAGATACACCGGCATCTCCGTCGCTGCTGCTATCTGCGAGATGATCCGTGCGGCCATCCGCACCCACGCGTCGAGATCGCCCCCGGTCACGTACAATGCCATCAATGGGCTGAGGTTTAAGCCGATCGCCCCCTCCTGGATCGGGAGCACGTCCTCGATCCCCTCCGGCCTGACCGCATCCATGAGGAAGGCCGGGTCCGCAATCTGGTGCACGTTCCGGGCGACTCCGATGCTCTCCAGGTACTCGACCGTCGACGACTCACGGGCAAGGATCCCGGTGACCTTCCGGAGGTGGCCAATCATATGCCGCTCATAATCGGGCAGCGCGCTGAAAGGCCCGACCGAGGCACCCCAGAGGACAATGGGCTTTCTCTTCTCGATGGCGATGTCATCGAGATCGGTGTAGAGTGTCGTCACCCCGTAATCCAGGGAGTAGTTGTCCCCGCCGACGGAGAGCACCGCAGCCGCATCATCCAGGTAGGGGAGCATCTGTGCATAGATTCGGTACTTCAGCGCCCACGGGCGGCGGAAGTGGTCGTAGGCATAGCCCAGATAGAACGGCCTCCAGAAGTGTCGGGCTATTGCCTTCCGGTTCAGGCGGTACGAGTGCAGATGGACGATCGAGTCGTCCGTCTCCTGCATGCATTGCCGCCGGTATTGCCGGTCACTCAAGTAATGGCTGAGGCAGACGAATCGCGGATCGCAAAAAGAATCCCGGAGTATCTGTGTGGTCCCGCGGATAATCGCTTCGCATCCGCGATTCTCGTAAGGCCCGTTCCCGGCAAGGATGAACAGCGGCCTCTCTTCATCCATTATCCCTCCCCCTGATACGCCAGAGACCCATTCCCGGAATCGAAATGATCATGGCTACCCGTCTCCCGGCCGCCAGGCGCACCAGATCGGGCCGCATCGCCCTCCGGAGGTACTCGACGTCCCGCTGTCCGCCGCTCCAGAGTTCGCGGCTCAAAGCCCGCATCCGCTCCTTCCGGACGATCTCCTGCCGCAGGAAGGGGTCTTTCGGCCTCTCCGGCGCCACCCGCTTCTCCGGCACCCTCTGCCGATCGAGATACAGCCGATATGCCAGGTGCTGCCGCTTGGCCGCCACGACCCCGCTCTGGCTCTGGATTACCCGGTCAACAGAGATGGGATCGAGACGGCTGCCCTGCCCCCGCTCGAGCACCTCCCGCACCGCCGGCGACCGCGCCAGTACCAGGCTCGTCCCCCGGGCATCCAGGGAATACTCGGGCAGCCAGGCGTCCATGAGCGCCACGTCCGCACACTCGGCAAAGACGTCGTCGCAGTAGCTGCAGGCCTCCGGGGTGAACCACCGGTTCGTCCAGGCCTCGGCGATCCCTTCGCTCCAGAAGATCCTGCGCTCTTTTCCGTCTGCGGTCGCAAAGGAGAAGTAGAAATCGCTCGCCGGGCGGTCCGGGCTCTTTTCCCGGCAGCGCACCCGCGCCACCTCTCCCCGCACCCCGGCAAGGGCGGCGATATACTCGGTGAACTGCCTGTTCTTCAACTGCCCGCAGACAAGGCCGACGGTGACGGCAATCCGCTCCCGCAGTCTTCTGTTCTTCTGCCCGGCAAGCCGGATCGCCTTGATGAAGCAGGGAAGGCCGGTGACGGCGTACCGCCCCGGCACCTCTAGCACCTGCCTGATCGCGCCCGACATCTCCACGGGATAGTACGCGGAGCCCGCGCCGTTGCGCACGTCCTCCGGGGTGTCAAAGACCCCGAATGCAAAGAGCCTCTCCGGGTCGCCGGTGGGAGCGACGCAGATGGCATGGTCAATGACGCCTTCCGCAAGCAGCGTCTCCAGGAGCCAGGTCGCCATCCCGCCCGAGGCGCCGGCCGGCCGGTGGCTCTCCGAGTGGCCGACGTAGGAGGCGAGGTAATACCCGGTCTCGGGGCGGTGGCGGATGCCCGGAACCGCACCGAAAAGCCGCTCCGCGATGGTATCTTCGTTCTCATCGGAATCGCCGAAGGGGCAGATCTGCTGGCAGAGGCCGCATTCAGCGGTGCAGGGCGAGACCTCCACCGGGGTGTACTCCCCGCAGCGGTTCCACTGCATCGCAAGGGCGTCCTGCGGGCAGAGGGCGGCGCAGAGGCCGCAGCCGATGCAGAGGCTGGTGGGGACGGCCATGGTGACTACATGGGATAGGAGCAGAAGAACCTTCCCCCCGAT
>JAHKLN010000092.1 GCA_020854755.1 Methanomicrobiaceae archaeon
CATGCCGCCTCCCCTCATGAGTTTTGGCGGTGGAAAGCCGTGTACGGGAGCGCATTGAGTTAACCGGCAAGAGCCTTCCATTTCCGAAACGGTTTGCATTTTCATATAAAACGCCGATAAAGCCCCCGATGGGGGCTGCAGGCGCAACTGATGAAAATCCATGAGCGGTCTGGAGTATCACGGTTTCTGTAGTTCATGGATCTCGCAGTACAGTGGACCGCAGGAACAATCGCCATGGGGGTGGGGACCGGGGAGGGGGAAACCCCCTCCCTCGGTCCACTATACCGGGATAGTCGGAGAAAACCGGCCGCGGGGTATCGGTGCAGCGTCGAGAATCTTCATCAGTTGTGCCTATAGCCTGAAGGGCAACATGTGAGTTACATCGGTCGCGCCCGCAGCCCGCGGAGCTCTGTTGTCGCTTCGGAATAGAGGGAAAACGAGCGGGGGGAGGTGTTGTGCCAGGAACACCCTACCGGAACTGCGATGCCTCCAGCAGTTCGCTGCCGCCGGCACGGAGTTTGCGGACGGCATCCTCCACCTGGTCGACCCGGAGGATCAGCACTGCGGCGTCCCTGCCGCTGTATGCGTAGGCATACTCGATGTTGATGCCCGCATCCCCGAGGATCGTCGCAATATCCGAGAGACCTCCCGGCTCGTCCCGCATCTTCACCCCGATCACCTCGGTGAATGAGACCCGGAATCCGAGTTCGGTCAGCTTGTTGTATGCATCTTCAGGCCGGTTGACGAGTGCACGCACCACCCCGAACCCGTCCGCTTCCGCGATGCTGAATGCAAAAATATTGATCTTCTCCTCTTTCAGGGCCCGGGCGATGGCTGCGAGCCGCCCCGGCCTGTTCTCAGAGAAGACCGATATCTGTTTGATAATATACGGCTTTTCCATTACATCTTCCTCCTGTCGATTACCCTCTTTGACTTCCCCTCAAACCGCGGCAGCGACCCGGGCTCCACCAGCTCCGCATCCACGCTCACATTCAGCAGGCTCCTGAGCCGGTGCTCGACCAGCCTCTTGATCACCATCAGATCGGTGATCTTGTCGGAAAAGTGCGCCTCGCTCACCTCCACCTGCACCAGCATGGTGTCGAGCGCCCCCTTCCTGTCCACCACGATCTGGTAGTGGCTGCCGACCTGCGGTATCTCCATGAGTGCGTGCTCCACCTGGGATGGGAAGACATTGATCCCGCGGATAATGAGCATATCGTCCACCCGCCCCTGGATACGGCCGATGCGGGGATGCGTGCGGCCGCAGGCGCAGGGCTCGTCGTTCATCACCGTGATGTCGCCTATCCGGTACCTGACCATCGGGAGCGCCTCCTTCTGGAGGACGGTGATCGTCAGCTCGCCCCGCTCGCCCGCCGGAAGGGGCTCGCCCGTCTCCGGGTCGATGATCTCGACAAGGGCGAGATCGCTCCATATATGGATCCCCTGCTGCTCCGTGCACTCGGTGAACATCGGCCCCGAGAGTTCGCTCGTGCCGTAGATATCGTAGGCCTTGATCCCGAGCGTCTCCTCGATGCGGTCGCGCATCTGCCCTGTCCAGGGCTCCGCCCCGAGGATGCCTGCGCGGAGGTCGGTATCGTCCCGTATGCTGACGCCCATCCGCTCCGCCACCTCGCCCATGTGGAGCAGGTACGAGGGGGTGCAGGCGATCGCCGTCACGTGGAGATCCTGCATCAGCTCGATCTGCCGCTCCGTGTTGCCGACCGAGGTCGGCAGCACCGTCGCGCCGATACGCTCCGCACCGTAATGCGCCCCGAGCCCGCCGGTGAAGAGGCCGTAGCCGTAGCTCACCTGGATCACATCCCCCCGCCCAAGGCCGCAGGAGGTGAATGCCCGTGCCAGGGACTCGGTCCAGTTCTCCAGATCGTTCTCCGTATACCCGACGACGGTCGGTTTGCCCGTCGTGCCCGACGAGACATGGTACCTGGCCAGCTCCTCGCGGGACGCGGTGAAGATCCTGTCCGGGTAGCTGTCGCGGAGATCCTGCTTGAACATGAACGGGAGTTTCCGCACGTCGTCAAGCGACCTGATGTCGTCGGGATGGACGCCCTGCTCCTCCATCCGCCGGTGATAGAACTCCGAGAAACTGTACAGCCGATAGATCAGGGTTTTTAAGAGACGGAACTGCTGCCGCCTGAGATCGTCCTGCGGCATCTCCTCGACGCGGGGGTTCCAGATCTTCACCAGATCTCCCCCCTTCTATCGATCACCCGTCTCGCCTTGCCTTCAAAGCGCGGCAGCGAGCCCGGCTCCACGAGTTTTACCGTTGTGCGAAGCCCGAGCGCATTCTGAAGCGCGCCGACCACCTGTTTCTGAACCCGTGCGAGATCGCGGAGTTCCCCGCTGAAATTCGCACGGCTCATCTCCACCTCAATCGTCATCTCATCAAGATGTTTGACGCGATCGATATATACCATGAACTGTTCGCCCACGTCGGGAAGCGAGAGGAGGACATGCTCGATCTGCGAGGGAAAGATGTTGATCCCGCGGATCACAAGCATATCATCGCTTCTGCCGGTAATGCGCGCGATCTTCCTTCCGCGGCCGCAGGCGCAGCCATCCTCCATCAGCATCGTGATATCGCCCGTGCGGTAGCGGACCAAAGGCATCGCCTCCTTTACAAGCGGCGTGATGACAAGCTCGCCCCGCTCCCCGGGCGGAAGCTGCTCTCCCGTCTTTGGATCGATGATCTCTACCAGGTACATGTCATGCCAGATATGAAGGCCGTCATGCTCCGGGCACTCAAACGCCACACCCGGCCCATACATCTCGGAGAGGCCATAAGAATCGAATGCGGTCACCCCGAGGCGGCTCTCGAGTTCCTTTCTCATATTCTCAGACCAGGGTTCTGCGCCGAAGATCCCGGTCTTCAAGGTGTCAAGCCGCTTCCCCATCGATTCTGCCGCTTCTGCAAGATGCATGGCGTAGCTTGGAGTACAGTGAACGACGGTCACGCCGAAGTCCTCGATCATCTCGATCTGCCGCTGTGTGTTGCCGGTGGCGCTCGGAATGACGGTCATGCCGATCTTCTCCGCGCCGTAGTGGAAGCCGAGGCCACCGGTGAAGAGGCCGTAGTTGACCGCATTCTGGAAGACATCGTCGCTGGTAAGCCCAATCATCACCATGTTGCGGGCGATCAGCTCTGCCCAGTTCTCCAGATCCTGCCGCGTATAGCAGACGACGGTGGGTTTTCCTGTCGTGCCCGACGTGGTGTGAATGCGCACGACCTCTCGCTTCGGGACGGCTAGGAACCCGAACGGGTACCCTGCCTGCAGATCCTTCTTGTATGTGAAGGGCAGCTTCTGGATATCCTCAAGTGATCTGATATCGTCCGGCCGCACGCCTGCGTCCTGTAAGCGGTTGCGGTAGAAGCCGACTTCCTGAACCTGACGGAGCGTCCATTTCAGCCGCCGAAACTGGAGCGCCTCGAGCTCTTCGGCCGGGATAGTCTCCATCGCCTCATTCCAGAACATATCTGATCTATGGTGTGCAATAGCATAGCAAATAGTTTCTGTTACTGCCCTGCGAATGCCCGCAATAATCAGTATACGGATATTTCTTCACTATTCCCGGGATCGATGGATTAATCAAGAGAAAAGCGCTACATTATCCTGCGGGGTGTCCGGTTTGAAGCGGGAAGATTCCGCTCTCCCGGGCGCACGATCACGCTCCCGACGACACTATCACTGCGGACACCATCATCCTGCTCTGAGCCGTTCTGCGAACACCGGGCATTCGGTATCGCATATGCTGCAGGGCAGTCTGGTGGTTCCTACACGGCAAGGAGAGCTTATGCGGGCAGAGAATACACCCTGGCACGCGGTGACCGGGTATGGCGGACACATCAAGGCAACGGCAAACGATCTGATCATCGTACAGGGCGGCGACACCAGGCACCACCCTCTTGCAGGAGTGCGCCACCTCCTGGTTGTCGGCGGGCATACCCTGCACACCTCTGCAGTCATCAACCTGTTGAAGGGCGGGTCAGCCATCTCATTCTTCGATATCGACGGAACACCCGTTGGGTTCCTGTACCCCTACGGCTACCGCGCCCATGAAGAGGTCCAAAACGCCCAGTACCAAGCCGCACCGCACCGGTACGCAACGGCGGTCGCCGTCAGCGCACTCCGGTCGCGCCTCCTGTTTGTGGAGAGGGCCTGCGAGGAGATGGATCGCGATGTCCTGTATGAAGGGGAGCTGGTCCTGCTTCACCAGATGCGGGATGAGCTGCAGGAGCTGATCACCATGGACGAACTGCGGAGACTCCACCGGCTTTCGTCAGACATGTACTACGAGATCCTGGCACGCCTGATCCCGCCCGGTTTCGGGTACCGGCGCAGGACATCCCGGCCGCACCAGGACCCGATCAATGCAATGCTCTCGCTCGGCTACGCAATCCTCTACGGTGCCTGCTGCGTCGCCATCGTCGGCGCCCATCTCGATCCCGATTGCGGCTTCCTGCAGGAAGGGGAAGGAGGGCTTGTCCACGATCTCATCGAGCCCCTGAAGGCTGAAATGGTGGACGGCGCCGTCGTTGCCCTCGCCCTGGAAGGAATACCGGCAGGGGAGTACGAGCTGAGCGCCGCCCGATGCTACCTCTCAGAGGATCTGACGAACCACCTGATCGGCGCGCTCCGGGCCTCGATCGACCAGAAGCGGGTGGATGCCCAGGTGGTTCTGCTGCAGGAGGCGCTTGTGCAGAACAGGGAATTTCAGATGTTATACTGATACGGGCCTTTGATGATGGAGAAGTCCTGATACGGCGTGGGCGGGACTTCTCTCTGGGTCAGCTCCCGAATGATCACGCGGGGGCATCCGTACAGCATCGACACGAACTTATCAAGGACGACGGGATCGCCTGTGGCGATGATATGCACCCTTCCATCGGAAAGGTTCATCACCTCGCCGCAGACGCCCTGATTTATTGCGATTCTTCTGATACACGCTCGAAATCCAACGCTCTGGACTCTGCCGGAGACGATGATTTCGATCGTCTTCACAGCCAGTGCTCCTGCGTGATCTGGATCGACATGTCAAGCTCGTCGTAGACCTCGTCACGCAGCTCGGAATCCCGTATATTGAGCGCCTCATTCACCGCCATATTGATGATCTCCCGGCACTTATCCTCATGCCGCTCCGCGCATATCCTGCATGCCATATCCCCGAGCACGAATGCCCGGCGGGAGAGGGGACGAATGATCCTCGCTTCTTCGAGCGCACAGAGGAGCATGCGGTCTGCGAGTTCGTCCTGACCCGCATTCCGGCTGAAGAGGTAGAGTTCGGTGTAGTAGATCGATCGCTTTGCCCTGTCGGGTACCGACCGGATGGCGCGGTCAAAAGAGACCATGTCTTTTGTCGTATACTCTCCCACCCGGATCTTGTCCCGCGACTCCATGATCTTGCCGTATACCGTGTTCTTCCACACCGGCGGCGTGGGCTGCTCGAGCTGGATCATCAGGTTGTACCTGATGCGATCATCCTTGATCATCGATACCGTATCGATTGCCCTCTGCTGTATTGCCGGCTTTCCGGTCTTCCGGTAGAGCGAGAAGAGCATGCGTGCCATCTGCTGCTGGGCCATCGCGGCGACGAACGGTATCTGGACAAGTTCTGCCGTCTGCCCGATCCCCTCCAGGAGACTGTTGACGTTCTCCTCATCGCCGTATGCGTCAGCGAACCGTGCCACGTCAAACAGCATGGAGAGTCTGATGTACGGAGAGGGGATGCCGACAACGGTCTGGCACATCGTAGAGAGGATATCCTTCCGCTGGCCGGCGTCCTCAACCATGTCAAAGATTGCACCGAGGGCGTCGAGGTACTCGACGGGATCCGTAATCTTTGCCACCTGCTGCACAGCCCAGTCTATGTCCTCGTCTCTCCTGTTCGTGGCGTGGATATTCTTGATGGAGTAGATGAGCTGCTTTCGTACAAAGGCTTCCCGGTCGGGTTCGACGAGATCAAGCGTCGCGAGCGATTCGGAGAGGAAGCGGCGGGCATCTTCGTCGTTGATGCCCGCCATCAGCCCGGCGAGATCCGCAAGCATGACCGCCCGGACGTGAGGGAGAGGGATGGTGACGATGGCCTCGTGGATATTGGATGCGATCTCCTGCCCCCGCTCGATGTTTCCAAGGGTGCGGTATGCATCCACAATCCGGTAGATTCCCGTGAACTGAGCGAAGACATTGCCGGTCAGATCAAAGAGGCGGTACATCAGTTCCAGCACGACAGGCGACGACGTTGCCTGATCCACACTCTCCAGGAGGTATGCCATCACTTCATAGGGATCGGCCGAATCGAACTCCCGGGTGAAGTCCTCGAAGTACGTCAGAATGCGCTGCACCATGGCGTTCCGCTCATATTCCCCGCGGATCTCGAGCGAGAACATGGCCATGGGTATGGAGAACATCGGGCTCGGATAGACCTGCATATATTCAAGCAGAATGTCGACGTAGCTCGCTATCTTAATGGATATCTCTTCGGGTGCGGCGTTTGCCTTCAGCAGCTCGAGCGCCTGCTCGAAGGGATCCAGCATATGGTCAAAGACCCGGTTCCTCTCCCTGGCCGACTCGGCGGCGATCAGGAGGCTGCCCACCCGGACGTACCCCTCGATCAGCGGGTCGATCAGCTGCCTCTGCAGGGACGGGTCGGTGACCTGCTCGAGTATCTGGGTGGCTTCCTCAAGTGCCTGGAGGGAGAGCTGCTCGATACCGTACATGATCAGGCCGTGAATGACCTTCCCCAATGCAAAGAGGCAGTACTCCCTCTCCAGGAGCGAACTCGAGAGCACCCGCATGCCGTGGAGAAGGTCGAGATCGCCGTCCTCGACGGCGAGCACCGATGCATGGTCGATGATGCCGCCCATCGCCTCGGCACGCGCCTGCGGATTCTCGATCTCGCAGGTCAGGCCGGTCGCCCTCCGGAGCAGATCGCGGTTCTTCTGCGCCACGCCGATCCGGGCCATCTCAACCACGATCGACGAGATGGCCTGCTCGCGGAGAGAGACCTGCCGGATCTGTCCGACCAGATTCACGAGCGCCGAGGGATCTGCGCTCCTGACGAACCCGCGGTCGATCAGGATGGTGTTGCATTCGAGGAGGAGGTGATCGGCGGCATGATGCGACCTGACGATATCCCTGATCGAGGGTATGTGCCGGATCACATCCTCAAACGAATACTCCCTGCAGAACTCGGTCACCGCCTGCTGGACAAGTGAGTCGGCAATATCGATATCCAGCGCTGATAGGATGCTCTCTTTGATGAGTTCCGGTTCGTCCCTATTGATGCCTTCCTTGATCAGGCGGACACTGGTCTCGAAGAACTGAGCGTTGATCCGCTGAGCCCGGGCGCTGGCCTTCTTCATGACCTCGATGGCATGGTAGAAATCGCCCATCCGTGAGAGGGCGTCGGTGATCTGCCGGTAGAGGTGCGTCGCCTTCGCCGCATCGCAGGATGATTCGATCAGCGGCGTGATATCGAGAAGGATTGCCGGGTTCCCCGTCTTCTCGACGACGGCAATCCCGGAGAGGACGATCTCCTCAATGGGGAGCTGCCCCTCTACCCTCCTCCGCGCATTGAACTCGAACGCCTTCTCAAGGTACCAGCGCTCACCGCTCCGTTCCGCCTTCTTCAGGAGTTCGAGAACGAGGGTCTGCCCTGCGGCGGGCATCTCTTCATCCAGTTTGAGGAGCTTCCCATAGACCTGTTTGCGATCCCGCATCCGGTCAAGGAGTTGCTCCGTCATGATAGACAGGAGTTCCACGATCCGCTCTTCGGGTACATCGGCAAGCATACGGAGTATATGTTCGACATCTGCAATCTCCTTCTTTAACGGTGATTTCCATGTGGCATCGATGATGGTGGATAAGCAGTTCATCCGCCGGATCTTCTGGTTGATCTCGGTTGCGCTCCGGAGCGCTCCGACGACGATCTCGATGTTTCCCGAATCGATCCCGATGGTTGCAATCGCCTTTGCCACCTCGGCATGGAGACGCGACTGCTTTGATATATCCCCGATCTCCCCGAGCATCTCCAGTCCCCTGTACATAAGGGAGACATCCCGGGCGCTTTTTCCATAGGTGATGAGGAGCGGTATGATCTCGATGAGAATTGCCGAGCGATATTTCCGTATGCTGATCTGGTTGAAGGCTTCGCCGCCCTTTTCGATGAAGTGGAAATCCCCGGCATCAACGCCTGCCTGAATCAGGTCTTTTGATACCTCTGCAAGTATCTCGGACTGATGGCTCTTGCGATCAAGTTTATTGACAAGGGTAAAGATTACAGAGAACCATTTTTCGGCTCTGGTATCCCGGTATACACCGGCAGTTCTTCTGATAAGATCAAATATCTCCTGCTTTGTCGGCTCAATCACCTGGCCGAGCAGGTCCGGATAATCCTTCTGGAATGCCATATCGATGAGGGCCCTGTTCATCTCGTCATAGAGCGACCTCCGCTCCTTCCTCGTCTGGGACCC
>JAHKLN010000105.1 GCA_020854755.1 Methanomicrobiaceae archaeon
GCACTCCGCGCATCGCCATGGCAGTTGAACGTTCACTTCCGTGCGGTCAGGGAGAATGCGCCCCCGCCATCAACGCTCTCTGTACGTGTCGATGGCCGGTGATGCCCGGTATCAGGGCGAGACAGGAGTCCCCGGTACACGCAGTCCTGATACCGCGATCCGGCTGCGGCGACCGGCAACGGCTCTGGATGCTGTGGACGCGGATGACGCCATTCCTGTCGTACCGCATCCGGTTCTGACCTCAAACGCGATAATACTGCAGACGGCCTGCTGTGCGTCCTCGGGTGCGCGACGCATATCATCCGCAGATGGCAGAAAAAACGCTCCTGCAGGCATCGGCGCCGATCCCTGCCTTGTGCATCGTCTTCAGAATAGAAAGATATGCGGAGGACGCGCTTCCTCCTCCGGTGAAAAACGAGCGTCTCCGCGCTGGAGAATTATGAATAGGTAGCTGTTGCCCACAGGCGGCCTGTGCTACCTATTCCGCCAGCGTCTCACCTCCTCCCTGAGATCGCGGCGGATCTCCTCGACGCGTTCGTTTATCAGCATGATCAGCGGATCGTCCTGGAGTTCGTCATCGATCTCATACGTCACTGCCGTGCGCCGCCGCTCTTCCTCGCGCCGTTCTTCAAGCGCTCTGGCTCTGGTCAGCTCGCCGACGACCGACTGGGCCATATTGGCATATTCACCCCTCTCGACCTTCTCACGCAGCCAGCGATAGAGGTGGCCGGGCAGTCTCACGCCGACCTGCTTGCTGTTCTGGTTTCTGGAACCATCCATCCCTTATTCAGGTTATCCCGCACGGTAATTATATTCAGCTGATTTTATTGAGATTGCCTGATATTAATAGATACCAATAGGTATCGTTTTTATGCAGGAACGTGCAATGGAAACAACATGCGAAGAGGCAAACGACCGGGCCTGCACATGTTCTGCCGGCTGCGTGCATCGGTGGAAACGCTCGGATCGGTGGAAAATGTGCAGGACAACCGCATGTATGCTGCAGGAGCGCGCCTGGGAAGGGTGCGACGGCATCGTGACCGCCGTCCGCTCTGCCGGCGGTGCGGTCAGCGGGGCGAACTGATCGGATACATCCATATTCCCGGCGGCATTGCATACGCGCAGTACCGCTGCCGGGGCTGCGGCCATGGGTTCATGCTGCCGGAGACTGCTGCCCGGAGCGGTGGCTGAACCGCCGTCACCGCACTCTTTATAGGCTGCCGGTGCAGAACATTCTCTGCCTATGGAGCTCAGCAGAGTCCCTGTGACAGAGATCATGCGGAGGGAGTTTGAGCATGTCCTGCCCGAGACGCCGCTTGACATAGTCCTGGAGAAGTTCTCGGAGCGCGGCAGGCACGACCTGATCGTCCTTGACGACGCCGGACGGTTCGCGGGCGTGATCCTGCTGACCGATCTGCTCAGCTGCATCAACCCGCATATCGGGATCCCGTCGCGAAGGAGGGGGCACGGGATCATGTGCATACTGCGGGGGAGCGAGCAGATGGCCGGCGATCTCGTGACCAGGCCCCACCTTGCGATCCCGCAGACGGCGACATTAGAAGACGCCCTCGGCCACATGGCGCAGGACCAGCACCCCTACCTCGTCGTGACCGACGATGCCGGCATCGCGCTCGGCTGCCTGGAGCTCTCAGACATCATTCTGTTTCTGCGGGAGTCAGGGATCGTGTAGCCTCCATCCGGGAAAAACCCCACTTCACCAGGATAGGCGCAAGAAAGACGGTCGCAATCACCATGAGCGTGACGACCGAGAATAATCCCACCGAGATGATCCCTGCCGCAAGCGACGTCTGTGCGACGACGAGCGCAAGCTCGCCCCTCGACGTGAGCCCGAACCCCACGATCAGCGCCTGCATCCGATCCTTCAGGTAGGGGAGGGAGCCGAGAAATCCCCCCGCCGTCTTCCCGGCGAGGGCGACGGCGATGAGCGGGACGAGCAGCGGTGAGAGGATCGTCTCCGGCTCGATCCTGACGAGCAGACCGATCGAGACGAAGAAGAAGGTGACGAAGAACCCGAACGCAAAATCGACGAGCCCGTCAAAGAGGCCCTGATCCTTTCGGATCTGGTCGCCCAGCATCAGGCCGGCAATAAAAGCGCCGATGGCGTAATGGAGACCGATCGCCTCGGTCGCGTAGGCGGCGGCAAAAGCGATGATGATCGCCGCCGTATACGGCATCTCGTGGGTGCGCATCCTTCGCGATCTCAAAAACGCCCAGGTAACCAGCCTCTTTCCGACGGTAAACGCAAAGAGGAGGAAGAAGGCGGAGAGAGCGATCGGCAGGGCGAGTGCAGCCATCCCGGCCGCTTCGCCGAGCGCGATCGAGGAGAGGAGACCAAGCAGCACGATCCCGAGAATATCGTCTATCACTGCCGCACCGACAATCGTGCTCCCGACGAGGGTATTGAGTTTCTTCAGATCGATCAGGGTCCTGACCGCGACCCCTATCGAGGTGATCGAGAGGATGATGCCGAGAAAGATCGCCTCGAGCAGATTCAGGCCGAGCAGATAGCCAACCCCGATGCCCGAGAACAACGGCACCGCGACACCGGCAGCCCCGGTCAGGACGGAGACGTCGCGGGCACGCGCAAACGCCTTCGGATTCATCTCGGCGCCGCTGATGAAGAGGAGCGCGATCACGCCTGCCGCGGCGAAGGCTTCGAGCGTCGGATCGAGGATCACCAGGTTCAGGATGGAGGGGCCGAGCAGGATCCCGGCAACGATCTCGCCGATCATCGGGGGATACCCGACCCGCTCGACGATCTCGCCGAGCCCCTTTGCAACGACCAGAATCAGGATGATCGCGAGGATGGGGTCCATCGGGGAATGGTGTCCCCGATACGAAGAAAAAGCTTCTCCCGTTCAGACGAAACGGGGCTTTGCGGTGAGCTTCCGGGGGGTGTAGAGCGGGCGGAAGGGCTTCCCTGCGATCTCCGCCTTCACGGCTTTTATGAGTCCGGCCTCGGTCATTTCGGTTTTATAGGGCTTCTTTGGTGCCGAGAGCTTCCTGACCGTGACCGTAAGCGATCCCGTCTCCGCCTCGCGATCCCCGATCACCGCGACATACGGCACCCAGTCCATGCCCGCCTCGCGGATCTTCTTGTTCACGCTCTCCTCCCGGTCATCGAGATCGGCGCGGACGCCCGCTGCATTTACGCGGTTGCAGATCTCCTCGGCATAGCAGAGGTGGCGCTCCGCCACCGGCACGAACCGCACCTGGGTGGGGGCGAGCCAGGTGGGGAGCGACGGCACCGGCTGAGCGGCGGTGTTCTCGAGCAGCGCACAGATCACGCGCTCGATGCTCCCCGTCGGCGAGCAGTGGATGATCGGGGGATGGACTTCCTGCCCGTCGACCCGGTAGCCGATCCCGAAGCGCGTCGAGCTCTCCACATCGATCTGGACCGTCGGGTTCTCGATCGGGCGGCCCTGCGCGTCGATCGCCGCGAGATCCGCCTTTGCGATCCAGTAGTGGAATCGCTCGGAGAGCACCTCAATCAGCATCGGCACGCCCGATGCGGCCACCATCCGTTTGATCCAGAGCTCGTACTGATCGTAGAAGTCGCGGGTGCAGCGGAAGATGCCGACGAGCGTCGTCTCCAGGTCCCTGCCGCTCTGCCACCCCATCGTCAGCTGCTCTTCAAAGCAGGCGAGCGTCTCGTCCATATCCCGGCAGAGGGTGTGCATGTCAGGCATCGTGAAGGCGCGCAGGCGTTTCAGCCCGATCACCTCCCCCTTCTGCTCGTGCCGGAACGAGTAGGTGGAGAGCTCGTACATCTTCAGGGGCAGGATATTCGGGGAGATGTGCATGTCGTGCATAATCGAAAACATCCCGAAGCAGGCGGCGAACCGGAGCATCATATAGCGGTTGCCGCTCCTGAACCGGTACTGCCGCTCCCCGAACTTGCCCGCGTGCTCGGCGATTGCGCGGTCGCCGAGATCGTACATCACCGGCGTCTCCACCGGCATCGCCCCGTACTCAAGCACCTTCGAAAGCACGTAATCGGCGAGCAGATCGCGGATCAGCTTGCCCCGCGGCATCCAGCGGTGGTGGCCCACGTCAGAGAGCGCCTCGTAGTCGACGAGCTCCTTTGCGCGCATCAGGTGAACGTGGAGCGGTTCTCCGCCCTCTGCCGAAGGAAGGCCGAGCTCTCTCCTGACCAGCTGCCCGAAGGGAGAGGAGTCGAGGAACTCCTTCGGATCCTTTCGTTCCCCCTCCGGCGTCAGCACGAAGAACTCGTGCTCGATCGCCTTCTTCTCCGCAGGCGCCGAGGCGCCCGGGACGATCGTCCGGGAGAGCTCGGAGAGCGGGTGGCCCTTGCAGGAGAGGGTGAACGCCTTGTACCAGCCGAACGGCGCGCGTTTCACGGTCAGGCCTCCCTGCCCGGCGAGTGCGGCCTCGATCCCAATCAGCACGGCGACCGCCGTCTCCGGCGATGCGAGATCGGAGGAGAGGTGGGCGTACGGGTATATCATGATGTTTGAGACCGAGAGCTGCTCCGCAGCCGCCAGGATCTCTGCTGCGGCCTGCCGGACGACGTCGTCCGCATCCTCCTCGTCGACAGACTCAACCGCGCAGAAGACGGCGAGCGCCTCGTTCAGGGAGGCCTTCGGCGCGATCCCCTCTTCGGCAAGCTTCGTTTGTTTGCGCGTCTCGTAGGTGATATAATCGGAGTGTATCAGGAGAAGTCGCATGGTGTAACCCCAGATGAATCGTTAAGTATGGGTTTTTCTGCTATATATACTGCGTAACGCCGCGCCGGGAGATGGGGGCGCGGGGCTGTGCGCTCAGCGGGGATTCTCGTGGTAGCGGGAGAGCGTCGCCTGCCGCTGATCCATATACTTCGCATCCTTCTTCAGGTTGTAGGGCTGTTCGGCCCGTTCGGTCATGTAAAAGACCAGCTGGCCGATCGGCATGCCGGCGTAGATCCTGACCGGGCGCTGGTTCACGTTGCACATCTCAAGGGTGATCGTGCCCCGGAACCCGGCGTCGATCCAGCCGCCAGTCTGGTGGAGCTCGATGCCGAGCCGTGCGATGCTGCTCTTTCCTTCGATGCTTGCAACGATGTTGTCGGGGAGCTCGATCGCCTCGAACGTCTCCGCAAGGACGAACTTCCCGGGCTGCAGCACGATCTCGTCTGCAACCACCTCTTCCACGCTTGATGCGATGCTCTCTTTATGGTAGGGATCGATGACTGCATCGCCCGGGGTGTACCAGACGAAGTGGCTGCCGAGCCGGATATCGAGAGAGTTCGGCTGGATCAACGCCGGGTCGAAGGGGTCGATGCCGATATGCCCGCGCCTGATGCGGTCCTCTATCTGCCAGTCAACAAGGATCATGGTCGCTCTCACCTTCTGGTTGATCGTGATGACGGATATGCCACTCGGTTCTGCGCAGCAGGCCGTGGATGGTGGAGACCTCGCGGCTCGTCAGCTGCGTCCGCCCCAGGATGCGGCGGATCAGGGTCATCGTATTCTCCCGCTTGAAGTCCGGGTGCTCGATCTCATCGAGGAACGCATCGATGTGGCTGAGGAGCGACGCCATCTCAACCGGAGAGGCGAGGCGGTACGTGCCCCGGGGGAGGCCCGCCAGTTCGTAGCAGACAATGCCTACGGCATGGGAGAGGTTCAAGATCGGGTATGCCTGCGATGCCGGAATCGTGCAGATGATATCGCTCTCCCGGATCTCGGTATTCGAGAGCCCCCAGTTCTCGCGCCCGAAGAGGATCGAGACCGTACCCTCGACATCTTTTACCATGCCGCGCAGCTCGGCGGGCTCGTAGTACGGCATCCTCGTGGGCGTGCAGACGGATTTGCTCACCTCGCCGGTCGTCGCCACGACCAGGCTGCTCTCCCGCCTGACTTCTGCAAGCGTGGCATGGACGGCGTTCTCCAGGACATCCCGAGCATGGGACGCCCGGGCGCGCGCTTCGCTGCCGAGCGGGCAGGGATTGACGAGCACCAGGCGGGAAAAACCGAAGTTCTTCATTACGCGGGCGCAAAATCCCACGTTCCCCTCGTACATCGGTTCGACGAGAACGATCGCGATCTCGGGCATGGCGACCCTACCGGACGGCCCGGACGGTTGCCCGGAGCGCCTCGATGCCGTCGGCTTCGTAAACCGCGTTTCCGACGACGATCGTATCGGCGAAGCGCGCCATCTCGGCCGCCCGCTCCGCCGAGTTGATCCCGCCGCCGTAGTAGAGGACGGCCGTATCGAGCGCCTCGGAGGCCGCCCGAACAAGCGCCGGATCGCCGTAGGTGCCGCTATACTCGATATAGACGATCGGAAAGCGGAAGTAGCGGTCGGCGACCGTCGCATATCCCGCCACCTCCGCTGCGTTGAGCCCGCAGTCCGCCCCGGTCACCCGCCCGACCGCCGAAGCCGGGTTTAAGACGATGTAGGCCTCCGGGACGACCTTTCGCCACTGCACCTTCGCTTCAAGCACCCATGCGTGGTGCTTCCCGATGATCCAGCGTGCATCATTCGTATTCACCACGCTCGGCACAAAGAGGAGATCAATGCCGTCGAAGATGGCGCATTCCGGGCCGGCGGGCTCCACCACGAGCGGGAGGCCGTGAGAAGCGACCTGATCCATGAGACGCTGCAGGTTCTCCTGCGTTACGTTCAAGGTACCGGAGAGCATCAGCGCATCGGTACCGCTCGTCACCACATCCTCGAGCGCGTCGGGGGAGAGGTGCTTATCGGGGTCCAGCTTGGTGACATGCACCCAGGATTTCCATTTCTTGCGCATGGCAGTCACGCCAGAGAGGCTTTGTAGTCCCGGATTCGTGCGGCAGGCACGCCGCTCGCCGCGGCGGCGGCCTCCGGATCCGCTGCCGCCAGGGTCTCCGCATCGAAGATGCCGGCAAGGAAGAGCTTCTCAAGCGTCGCCTCCCCGAGGCCGGGTATGGCGAGGAGCTCGGAGCGGCCGCGCTCAAGCATCGACTTCGTGATCTTCGGCGGCACCGGCCTGCCGAGATGCCTGCAGACCTTCTCCACATGCTTATGGACGGTCTCCGGGCTGATACCGCTCCTGCCGATCAGGTACGGAAGCGGGAGGCGGCAGAGCGTTTCGGGACTCGCGATCCCTGCCGCCTGATACTTCTTCAGGCTGACCGCGGATATCCCTGCTTCCTTCAGGATCTTCTCGTTGCAGATCTCCCGGGCCTTCTCAAGCAGGAGATCTGCCTCCTTCTCCGAAAGCCCGGATTTCTTCAGGAGAGCGGCATCGGCAGCGGCGAGCGCCGCAATATCCCCGATGCCGGCGTCCAGGAGGCGCTGCAGGATCTTCGCATGGCTCCGCCCGCGCCGGGGCGGCACGATCTTACGCACGAACTTCCGGAGTCCGGAACGCCTTCTGAGGATATCGAGGGCATCCTCGGCCTCTGCAATCAGCCTGCGGGCCTCCTCGACGCTGATCCCTGCAGCCTGGGCAATCACCTCCGGCGGGGAGGCGGCGACCTCTGATACCGAGTAGATGTGCTGGCCCTGGAGCCTCCGGAGGAGGGGCTCGTTCATGCCGGGCATCAGGTACATCGTCTCCTCGTTCGACTCGATGTGGCTGCAGAGCGGGCAGCCGATCGTCCAGGGAGGTGCGCCCTTCCGGATCAGGCGGACGTGGGCAAGGTGGTGATCCGGGCAGACGTCCTCTATCTTGATCGCCCGCCCCCAGACACTGCCCGGGAGGCTGATGTTGAACCGGCAGTCAGGGTAGCGGGTGCAGCCGATGAACTGGGAACCCCCGATATGCCGGATCCTGAGATCGCTGCCGCAGACCGGGCACGGGCCGATCGTCCGCTCCTCCACCGTCTGTTCCATGATCTCGTCGCCGATCTCCTGCTCGTGCGCCTCCAGTTTGTCAAAGACCTGGTGGAGCATCGTCCGCGACTCTGTCACCACGTCGTCGCGGGTGCGATTCCGCTCCTTGATCTGCTGCATATGCTCCTCGAGGGTCTGCGTCATGTCGGGCGCGGTGATGAGATCGGCATGGTTCTCGAGCGCCTCGGTGACGGCACGCCCGACCAGTGTCGGGCGCAGCGGGTTGCCCTCCACATATCGGCGTGATATGAGCTTTCCGATCACCTCGTGGCGGGTGCTCTTCGTCCCGAGCCCGAGTTCCTCCATCTGCTGTATCAGGCGACTCTGGGAATACCGCGGCGGGGGCTGCGTCTCCTTCTCGTCAAGCGTCACCTTCAGTATGGGGAGACGCTCGCCCTCGGTAAAGCCGGGCAGGATATTCTCCTTCGCCTCGCTGTAGGGGTAGACCCGGCGCCACCCTGCAGAGACGAGCCGGCCGCCGGTCGCGATATACGGCTCTCCGGACGCGTCGAAGGTGCATCGGATCGTCGCCCACGACGCGTCCGGGCTGAGCGTCGCGAGGAAGCGGCGGACAATGAGCTCGTAGATGCGCCACCGGTCATCCCCGATGCTCCGGCGCATCACCGCCCCGGTTGGGTGGATCGGCGGGTGATCGGTCGACTCCTTCTTGCCCCTCGTCGGACTCTTTCTGCGGTTCGCCTCCACCCATGCCGCGTCGCCGGCAAACTCCGTCCCGCGGAGCGTGGCGAGTATCCCGTTCAGGTTGAGCGACTTCGGGTAGACGGTGTTGTCGGTCCGCGGATAGGAGATATACCCGTTCATGTAGAGATCTTCTGCGATCCTCATCGCATTGGCCGCTGAAAAGCCGAGACGGCTCGCCGCTACGATGAAGGACGTCGTATCGAAGGGGGCGGGGGCCCGGTCGACCTTCTTCCCCTCCTTGATCCCGGCCACGACGAGCGGCTCTTTCGTCCTCGCCTCGGCAGCAAGCGCCTCAGCATGGTCGGTGAACCTGCCGGCGGCATGGCGGGCTTCAACCGGTGTTCCGCCCTTCTCGGTCTCCAGCGAGAGCATCCAGTAGGTCTCGGGGACGAAGGACTCGATCTCTTTCTCCCTGTCGACGATCATCGCAAGCGTCGGACTCTGCACCCTCCCGACGCTCAGAATGTTGTTGCCGCCCCGGCGGGCCGCAAGGCTGATGAACCGGGTGAGGGAGGCGCCCCACATCAGGTCGATCGACTGGCGGGCCTCACCTGCAGATGCGAGCGCGAAGTCGATCTCCGAGAGGTGTGCAAAGGCATTCCGGATCTCCTGCGGGGTGATCGCGCTGAACCTGGCCCGGTTGACCCGGACGGTCGGATTCACCTGCCTGACGATCTCGTACGCCTCCTTTCCTATCAGCTCTCCCTCGGTATCGTAATCGGTCGCGATCGTCACCAGATCCGCCTTCTTTGCGAGCTTCTGGATGAGGGCGACGATCTTCTTCTCGGTCGGCTTCTTGATCATGCGGGCATCGATAAGGCTGCGCGGAGTATGGGTCGTGCTCCGCCAGTTGGTGTAGCCCGGCTCAAAGTCCACCTCGACCACGTGCCCTTTCAGGCCGACCACCACCATCCCGTCAAGCAGATAGGTGCTGACGCTTCCCTGTTTCGTCGCGGTCACCCGCCCGTTGTCCGCAAGGATATGGGCGATCCGTTTTGCCGATATATTCTTCTCCGCAATCACGAGGTGCATTAAAAACCTCCCTCACTCCCGATGCATTCGACCATGATCCGGGTGATGGCCTTCGGGTCGGCACGCCCCCGCGTCTCCTTCATCGCCTGACCGACGAGGAAGTTCAGCGCTCCCTTCTTCCCGCTCAGGTAGTCCTCCACAGCCTGCGGGTGGGCGGCGAGCACCCGGCGCACAACGGCAGAAAAGTCGTCGTCCGTGACTTTTCCCAGGTTCTGCCGCCTGACGATCTCCGCCGGCGTCTCGCACGCCTCGCCTCTGCTGCACTGGTCGAGCATGATCCGCAGGACGTCCACGGCCCCGCGGTCGGTGATCGCGTCGTCCCGGATCAGGCGGAGGAGCCCGGCGAAGCGGTCCGGCGGAACGCTGCCGATCCCCATCGAACGGTAGTTGAGCTCCCCGAGCAGGGTATCGGCCACCCAGGTCGCGGCGAGGGCGGGATCGACAGCAGCGACCTGTTCATAGAAATCGGCAAGCCTGAGATCGCCGGTGAGCGTCCGGGCGTGGTTGAGCGAGATGCCGTACTCCGCCATGAACCGGTTTCTCCGGGCGACCGGGAGCTCGGGCAGCTCGATCGCCTCCAGCCAGTCCCGCACGCGGAGCGGCCGGAGATCCGGCTCGGTGAAGTAGCGGTAGTCGTGCTCCTCCTCCTTGCTCCGCGACGACGTCGTGATTCCACGGGCCTCCTGGAAGTGCCGGGTCTCCCGGGCGATCCGCTGCCCTCTCCGCACCAGGTTCCTCTGCCGGGTGATCTCGAAGGTGAGCGCTTTCTCGACACCCTTATACGAGGAGATATTCTTGACCTCTGCACGCTCATGCCCCTCGAGCGAGATGTTTGCGTCGACGCGGAGCGCGCCTTCCCGGTCCCCATCAAAGACGCCGAGGTATTCGAGCATCGTCCGGAGCTTGTTCAGGAACCGGCGGGCCTCCTGCGGTGAGCGGAGATCGGGCTCGGTCACGATCTCGATGAGCGGAATGCCGCTCCGGTTATAATCGACGAGCGAGTAGCGCGCCCGATCCCCGCCGCCCATATGGACGAGCCTTCCCGGATCCTCCTCCATGTGGATGCGGGTGATCCTGACGGACTTTGCATGCCCTTCGTCGTCCTCGATCTCAAGCGTGCCCGCTACGGCAAGCGGGCGGTCGTACTGGGTGATCTGGAAGCCTTTCGGAAGATCCGGGTAGAAGTAGTTCTTCCTGGCAAACTCCGATTCTTCGAGCACCTCCATCTCAAGGGCCTTTGCCACCCGCAGGCCGTACTCCACCGCTTTTCTATTGATCCGGGGCAGCGCGCCCGGCAGCCCCAGGCAGACCGGGCAGACATGGGTGTTGGGCTCGTCGTTCCGGTAATCGGTGGAGCAGCCGCAGAAGAGCTTCGTCTCTGTCGAGAGCTGGCAGTGGATCTCAAGCCCGATGATGACGTTCATGCCGCACCCCTCTCTTCATAGGCAGCGGCAGCGTTCACGACCAGTTCATCCTCAAACCTCCGCCCCATCAGCTGCAGGCCGACCGGCAGGCCGTCGACCGTGCCGCAGGGGACGGAGATCGCAGGCACGCCGGCGAGGTTTGCCGGAACGGTGAGGATATCGGAGAGGTACATCGAGAGCGGATCGGTCTTCTCGCCAAGTCGGAAGGCGACCGTCGGCATCGTCGGCCCGGCGATGAGGTCGACCGACGAGAAGATCCGCTCGAAGTCCCGGATGATGTTATGCCGCGCAGCCTGCGCCTTTGCGTAGTATTTGCCGTAATATCCGGCAGAGAGGGCGAACGTGCCGAGCATGATCCTGCGGCGGACCTCCCTGCCAAAACCCTTCCAGCGGATCTCGGAGAACGCGTCGTGCCAGGCCTTGCGGGTATCGGCAGCCGGCCCATACCGGACACCGTCGAACCGGGCGAGGTTCGAGCTCGCCTCGCTCGTGCATATGACGTAGTAGGCCGCAAGGGCATAGGCCATGCTCGGGATGCTGCACTCCTCCACCTCCGCCCCGAGGTCTTCCAGCCTTCCTACCGCCTTCCGCACGGTATCGGCCACCCGGGGATCGACCCCTTCGCCGAAGTACTCGACCGGCATCCCGATCCTGAGGCCGGCGATATCGGTCGTCGGCTGGTGGATATACGGCCGCCGGATCGAGGTCGAGTCGCGGGGATCGTACCGGCTGATCACCGCCATCAGGCGGGAGACCTCCTCCACCGTCCGCGCCATGGGGCCGATCTGTTCGAGGGAGTTCGCATAGGCGATCAGCCCGTACCGCGAGATCCTGGCGTAGGTCGGCTTTAAGCCGACGATCCCGCAGAAGGCGGCCGGGCAGCGGATCGATCCGCCGGTATCGGTACCGAGCGCCATTCTGACCAGTCCGGCCGCAACGGCCGCTGCGCTCCCGCCCGAAGAGCCGCCGGGCACCCTGTCCGGGTCGCAGGGGTTTTTCGTCGGGCCAAACGCGCTCGTCTCGGTCGTCGTGCCCATGCCGAATTCATCCATGTTGGTCTTGCCGACGATCGCCGCGCCGCTCGCCTTCAGGAGTTCCACCACGTGCGCATCGAAGGGAGGGACGTAGCCGTCGAGGATCCGCGATCCGCAGGTGGTCGGGATGCCGCGGGTGGAGATATTGTCCTTCACGGCGACCGGTATCCCGGCAAGAGCGCCGTCACCGCAGGGGGCACGGCTGCAGCAGGTGATGAACGCGTTCCAGCGGTCGTCGGGCTCAAATGTGATCGTCCGGTTTGCCACTACATCACCCGGGGTGCTTTAACGAATCCGTCCTCAGAAGCGCCCGCGTTTCCGAGCACCTCGTCCTGCGTGAGAGAGGGGAGCACCTCGTCCTCCCGCCAGACGTTGATGGCATCGGGCGCAGGCGGCTCGCCCCCCTCCACCTGATCCAGGATATCAAAATAGTCCAGGATCGCATTGAACTGGGGGGTGAACTCCGCCACCTCGTCCCGGGTGATGCCGATGTCTGCAAGCCGTGCAATATGTTCGATGTCCCTCTCAGATACCATATTCAGCCCTTCTGATCTGGTTTAAGTACCCTTGTACCGACTTTTTATAACCGTTTTGACGAGCAAGCTGCTGTATCATGCGCCATATACCACTGCCGTACTGCATCGCTTTCTTCCCGCGCCACGCGATTTCAGCCGGAATATACCGCCCGGCAACCTGCCTGAGCGGGTATTTGCGCACTCCTGCGCGCACCTTCTTGTGGGCCGGGATGGCGCGGGCAGCGCGCACCACCCGGGTATCCAGGTACGGCAGCGAGAACGCCGTCCCGTGGAGCGCGGCGACGGACTGATCCCGCTCCGCCTGCCGCGAGAGATCGGCCGCATCCCTCTCCAGATCCTCTTCAAGCGTCCCGGTCGTCAGGTATCGGGCGTATCCGCCGAAGAGCTCGTCCGCACCCTGACCGGCCAGGATCCGGCGGTGACCGTGCTCCCCCGCCCATGCAGCGGCAAAGTAGAGGGTCGTTGCGATCGCTGTATCGAGAGGATTCGGATCCGGGATCGCACCGACGACCTCTCGGAGGGCCTCTTCGACAGCCTCCGGGCCGGGGCTGACCGTTGCGAGCGGAAGGCCAAACGCACGCGCTGCGGCTTTTGCCCGCGCCGGATCGTGCGAACCCTCAGTCCCGACAACGACGCAGGGAAGCCCGGCAAGGCGTGCAATCAGCGCCGAATCGACGCCTCCCGAGAGGGCGACGACGCCCTCATCGCTCCGGAGGGCGACGGCGGTGACGATCGCCTCCTCGAGCGTGGCCGGTGCGGGATCGGGTGCCACGCGGCCGATGATCTTGCCGTCACAGAGAATACTGCCGGGCGGGCAGGCGGCCGGGATCACGCCGAGGGGATCCCGCGCCGCGCATCCATTCCACGCGAGCGCGAACTCCCCGCCGAACCGTGAGAGGATATGCGGGCGCTCATCAAGGATCTCCCGGATCTCACCTGAAGAGAGCCGCCTCCCATCGAGTTCAACCCACCCCGTCATCTGCAGTGATCCGGTGCACATATGGATCCAATAGTATTTTTTGCAGGACCACAAAAAGCAATCGAACCCGGACCACGGATGCCGGGCGGATCAGGGGAGGTGCTGTGGGCTACCCCGGCGCACCCTTCCGGCTGCGGGATGCCCGGGAGCTGTACCGGCATTGATCTGCATTCGGCACATGGAGCAACGGGATTGCGGACGGATTACGCGGCAGCGGGCGCAGAGAAGATCCCCCGGATCCAGGGGGTGCGCATCAGCACGAGGGTGACTGCCAGCGAGAGGAGGATCGAAAAAGTGCTTGAGAGGATCCAGCTGCCGGCGATCAGCAGGTGGACATCCGGCTGCAGGATCCTCAGGAGGCCCATAGCATAACCTGAGGCGAACCCGTGGAACGCGAAGATGATCAGCGAGTTGATCCCGAAGAACGAGAGTACCCGGGTGGGCACCCCGCACCCTTCCACCCATTGCAGGACAGCAATGACGAGAAAAATGCCGGCAAGCGCCCCGGCAAAGAAGAGCGGCAGGCTGCCGTACTGCCGGCAGTTCATATCGACAGGGCCGTTATAAAGAACGGCGGCGGCAAAGGCGGCGGCGGCGAGAAAGAGCGCCAGCATGCCCGGCGGCCGTTCGAGCACTCCGTGTTTCCGTGCAAGGTATCCCGGATACAGGAAGCCGAGCGCCAGC
>JAHKLN010000104.1 GCA_020854755.1 Methanomicrobiaceae archaeon
CCTGCTTTCTTCGGCGTATCCATCATCGCCAGCACGTCGCTGCCGAGCTGTTCGAGCTGCATGTCGGTGATGTGGGTATCGCCCGGCGTGTAGATGCTCGCCGTGCTCACGATGATGTATGCGGTCAGGATCATGATGATCGCCGCCGCAATCCCCTCCATGGTGTAGAGCTGCCCTGCATCGTTCACCATATCGCCACCTCCAGCACTGCCGGGACGAGGTCGGGACGCGTGGCGTTGCCGTAGTCATAGATGTGGGTGCCGTTGATTTTAGTCTTTTGAGCGCCCTCTTCGGTAAAGTTGAACACAACATTCAGGATACTGTTCTCATCGAGCGGGAGTGCCCCGGGCTGCAGGATCAGGGAGATGTTCTGGCTGACCTCATGGGTTTCGAGTGTAAGATTACTCTCGTCATCGATGGTAAACTGGTATTTTTCCGGATCCACCTGATTGTAACCGAATGGGATCAGAGTATCTCCCCGATAAAATCTCACATCCTTCAATGTGGCAGGCTCGGAAGCGTCAATAAGGTACTTGTTAAAATCCGTAATGGTGATTGTAACCGGCTCAATCCTTGGATCGATGCGGTACGCAGGTTTCATACTGAGATCGAGGAGCTCTGAAAAGTTCAACCGAACTTTGAGTAAACGCAGATCGCCCGCATCATCAACATGCGTCTCATTGATCTCTGTCCAGCTCGGCTCCTTGATCAGCACCACCCGGCGGATGTAGCCGTAGCCGTCAGGCCTGGGATCGCCGATGCTGCGGTTCTGTTCCCCAAGTGACAGATAATTCAGTGTTATGTTGTAGGAGTACGGGTAATCCCCGAAGATCACCTTCTCGCGGTAATCCTCCGGCGAAAAGATAGTCTCATTGAAAAATCTGTCCACCTTCGTCGAGAGCAGGATATTTGGCGTATCTTTCGAGACGGCGAGCCCCATCCGTACGACCTCGTGCGCGTGGCTACTGCCATACAGCTCCCAAGATTGAGGGTAAAGTGGCCACCCCGGATCCTCCACCAGGATCACCGCGGTCCGGTATGCGACCGCATCATAGTCGATCTCGCTGCTCTGAATACCTATCAGCAGCCCGGGCACCATCGCCGCCACCACGATCAGGCCCAGGATGAAGATAGTGAAGCCCGCCAGAAAATCGATGGACGTCATGCCCTCGTCGTTCTTGATTGTTATGCTATCACCCCTCCAGTATCTGCGGAGAACGCGAGAACCTCAAACCCGGCGGGTGCATGGACGCTCACCTCGTACACGCCGTCGGCGAGCGCGAGGTCGGTCTGCGAAGCGCCGTGCCGCTCCAGCATCTCCCCGATCGGCGCCCGGTGCAGCGCATAGAGGTCTGCGGGATTCATGCACTCCTCGAGCACGATCGCCTCGCCCCGGAACGGGGCGTTCCAGGGGATCACCCGCCAGCCCCCGGCGCCGTATGCCAGCCACATGTTCGCGTCCCCCTGCTCCACACCGAGCATCCAGCTCGCGGCACGGCCGTCTGCATCCACGCCGGCCCCCTGCATCCGGCGGATCGTCATATTGCCGGTATCGTACAGATCCCCGGCATCAAGCACATCTCCGGCAGCATACGCGTCGAGCTCCAGCAGCGCCTCTGACAGGGTGTATTTCGGCGGAACATAGTCCGAGCCGAGATCGACGATGCCGCCCTCCCCCGGAAGATGTGCACCCGGCGATGAGGAGGCCTCCATGCACCCGCATGCCAGCCCGGCTGCAACGACGGTGAGCAGAAGAATCAGGTCCGTTCTCGCGATGGTCATCTCAGGCTGTTGAATATGCAATAAGTGGTATAAATAATCATCTATAATGGAAATGGATCGACTACAGAGTATAATGGAAAATAGGGATTTTGGAAGCGTGGGAAAGTGCTGAAGCAGGCAATTGGGCAGGAATGATCCGGAATGGAGGCGGCAGACGAAAAACAGGGAAGGGGCGGCGAATCGGACGCAGAACCGCCCGCCGCCCGGAACGCCGGCCAGGGCCGCGGCCTAGCGGATCACCTTCGTGATCGGAATCTCGATGATGTCCTCGGCGCCCGCGTCTTTGAGGTGCGTAATAAGCATATTCACGCCCCCCTTCGCGACGACGGTCTGGACGCTGAAGTAATCGATGCCGTGGAGGCGGCTGACGGTCGGCTTTTTCATCGCCGGCAGCGCCTCGATCACCCGGTCGAGCGCAGAGGCCGGGACGTTCATCGAGAGAAGCACCTGGTGCCTGGCCTCAATCACGCCGAGGAGGAGGGTGGCGATCTCCTGGACCGCCTTGCGCTTTATGGGATCCTCCCAGCTCCCTCTGTTTGCGAGCAGGGCCGTATGCGACTCGATGATCCTGCCGACGATCTTGAGCCCGTTCTTCCGGAGCGTGCTCCCCGTCTCGGTGAGATCGACGACGACGTCCATCAGGTCCGGCACCTTCGCCTCGGACGCCCCGTAGGAGGGGAAGAGCTGCACGTCGATCCCGAGGTCCTCAAAAAATCGCTTCGTGATCCGCGGGTACTCGGTCGTCACCCTGCTGCCGGGCCTGATCTGCCGGACGTCTTCGATCTCCTCGTCGCGGTGGACCGCAACGACGATCTTCACGTTCCCCTCGCCGGTCTTGCTGTAGGAGAGGTCGGCAACCTCGACAACGTCGGCGCCGCTCTCCAGCACCCAGTCAAGCCCTGATATGCCGATATCGAAGTAGCCCATCTGGACGTACAGCGGGATCTCCTGGGGGCGAAGGATCTTCACCTTCCCGATCCTGGGATCGTCTATCCGCGGATTATAGTCTCGATCCGTCCGCTTCACCTCAAGGTCCGCGTCCCTGAAGAGGTGGAGCGTCTGCTGCTCGAGGCTTCCCTTCGGAAGCGCAATCGAAATCATCAGGAAACGTGAGAAGGAGAATGCATTAAAGGTGCCGATCCTTCAGCGCTCGTCCAGGGTGTGCACCACGAGGCCGCTCAACAGCTTCGGCTCGAACCAGGTCGATTTCGGGGGCATGACACCGTCGTTGTCTGCAATGGCAAGAACTGTCTCGATACCCACCGGCTGCATCGCGAATGCAGCTGCATACTTCCCGCCGTCCACCATCTTCTCGAGATCGGAGAGCGGCCTCGCCCCGCCCAGATAGTGCAGGCGGGTATCGCCGCGCGGGTCGCTGATCCCGAGCATCCCCTCAAGCACCTCCTTCTGCAGCACGGTGACGTCGAGGGACGCGATTGGATCTTCCGGATCCCGCACCGGGCAGGAGATCTCGTACCACCGTCCCCGGAGGTACATGTGGATGATATGCAGCAAAGCCTCCGTCCGCTTCTTCGGGACGATCCGGTATCCGCTGCCGTCAATCCTGCCATACGGCCTGACATCATAGCGACGGGAGAGCTCCTCCAGAAACGCCTCAGGGGAATAGCCGCCGAGATCGGCGACCAGGCGGCTGTAGCCGTGGATCCTCACCCGATCGTGCGCAAAGAGGACCGCCATAAACCGTTCGGCCTCGGCAGACGGGCGGCCGGAGAGCCGCCTGCGCTCCGCCACGTTCACCGCCGACTTCGCACGGTGGTGGCCGTCGGCGATATACAGCTCCGAAACGCCGCCGAAGAGCTCCTCGAGCCGGGAGAGGGCGGACGCATCCTCGATCCGGAAGATCTGGTGCAGCACCCCCCGCTCGGTCAGCATCTCGCCGTCCGGCTCGGCATTCCGGGCAAGCGAGTGGATCGTCCGGTATATCCCGCCGGGATCCCGGTAGAGCAGGAACACGAGCCCCGTATGCGCGTTCACCGCATCGATATGGCGGGTGCGATCCTCCTCCTTGTCGTAGCGCGTGAGTTCGTGCCTCCGGATGCGGCGATCTGTGTAGTCCCGGGTCGACACGCAGCAGACCAGGCCGACAAACTCCATGCCGTCCTGCACGATGCGGTAGAGATAGAACCCCGGTGCGGGATCGCGGACGAGGATGCCCTCGCGCTGCATTGAAAGAAAGACATCGCGTGCGCGCAGGTAGACGCGCTCGTCGTCGGGCGCGGCACCGGGCATCTCCGCATCGGGGCGGATCACACGCAGAAAACTCACTGGATTGCTCTGTATACAGTCCCGCGCCTCCTCTGCGGTCACCACATCGTAGGGCACGGAGGGGACGCCCGGTCCCAGTGTGCGCTCCGGACGAACGGCTGCAAAACGATAGATCCTCACCATAACGACCCGCCAGCTTCTGTGTATACCTACTATTTTCTCTACTGAGACTTATTATATGAGGCAGACCGGGAGGCACAGCCAGATACCATGATGATACCGCAGCTCACTGTTCACCGGGCGCAGGCCGCCGACATCCCGCAGATCGCGGCGATCGAGAGAGAGGCGTTCCCCGACCCCTGGGACGAGCGGTCGCTCCGGGAGGCGCTCGCCCTCTACCCCGACACCTTCCTGGTGGCAAAAGAGGACGGCAGGATCGTCGGGTTCGTGGCAGGGGGACTGCAGGATACGGGAGAGGAGCGCTACGGGCATATCATGAACCTTGCCGTGCTGCCGGAGTGCCGGCGGCGCGGGATCGGCGGCCTCCTCGTCTCCCGTGTGGAGCGGCTGTTTGCGTACGCGGGCGCCGCGGGCGTCCAGCTGGAGGTGCGCATCACCAACCACGCCGCGCAGCAGTTCTACCGCCGCCTCGGCTACCGGGAAGTCTTCCAGATCCACGGCTACTATGCAGACAATGAAGAGGCGCTCGTCATGATGAAGTGGTTCCGGTTCTGATTCATCCCCTGCCGAGCTCCCGGTGGGCACGCGCAAGGTGCTGCGCGCCGAGCGCCCCGAGGAGCGAGATCTCTCCCGCAAGCACGCCCGCCGCCACGATCTCGGCGAACTTCTTTGCATTTGTCCCGGGAGGGGACCCGCCGCCGCCGACCCCCAGGATCCCCAGGCACTCGCGCTGGGTCTCGATACCCGTGCCGCCGCCGACCGTCCCGACGGCGAGGGATGGTATGGTCACCGAGACGTAGGCGCCGCCGTCCACCCTCTCCACGGTGGTGATGCAGCTGCTCCCCTCCACCACATGGGCGGCATCCTGCCCGCACGCGATGAAGGCCGCCGCGATCACGTTTGCGGCGTGGGCATTGAAGCCCAGCGATCCCGCCAGCGCCGAGCCCACCAGGTTCTTCCGCTGGTTCACCTCCGCAAGCGTCTCCGCATCGGTCTTGAGGAGTGCCGCGATCAGATCGTCGGCGAGACTCACCCCGGCAACCAAGGTCTTTCCCCTGCCCTCGATCAGGTTGATCGCCGCCGGTTTCTTGTCGGTGCAGAGGTTGCCGCTCAGGGCGACGAGGCGGGCGCCGGTCTCCCGCTCGATCACCTCGCCGGCCTTTGCGCTCGCGATGGTCACCATGTTCATCCCCATCGCGTCCTTGGTGTCGTACTCCATCCGCACAAAGACCGTCGTCCCCGCAACATACGGGGCAAGCCCGAGGAGCTTCCCGTGCGACGTGGTGCTCTCGGCAGCCTCCCGGATCGCGTCGAGATGCTCCGTAACCCAGGCGGCGACCTCCCGGGCATGCACGACACTCCGTGCGGCAAAGGCAGGGGCGCGCGTCATGCCGTCCCGCAGGATCCGGACGTCCGCTCCCCCCGCGCGGGTGATCACCGCACACCCGCGGTTCACCGACGCCACGAGCGCGCCCTCGGTCGTGGCGAGCGGGAGGTAGTACGCCCCTGCTGCATACTCACCGTTCACCCGGAGGGGGCCGGCGACGCCGAGCGGCACCTGGACCGTCCCGATCATATTCTCGATATTCTTCCTGACGACGGGATCGAGCCCGATGGAGAACGCCCCGACGGCATCGAGCGACGTCCCGGTCTCCTCCTCGACAAACTTCCGCCTTACCCTGACGGCATCGGCGGGAGGGAGCTCCTTTTCAAGGGCATAGAGCTTGAGCGCGCCGCTCCTCAGCCGCTCAATATAATCATCCATGAATACCATTGTGTTTCATACAATATGATGACTGGTGGTCCGCATACCGGTTGAACAGTGGTGCATCGCCGTACCGAAACGAGAGGCCGAAGGGAAGCGGCAGGGCCTGATCCGGCAGGGCCTCCTCGACCGGACGCTCCGGCCGAAGCCCCGGGGCGGCCTCCTCCTGCTGCCCGTTCTTGAGGCGTGCGAGGGGGCGGAACGGTGTGAGTTCGAGCCGTTCCCGCATCGTCCGGCGCTCCCCCGGCACGAGCTGATCGGCGGGATCGCCGTGCTGCAGGAGGAGGATTACGAGGGGGCGGAACGCCTCCTGGCATCGCGCCCCTCCCTGCACACGGTGCTGCTCTCGAGCGGCAGCGTCGAGGGGGAGTTTCGGACCCGCCGGTTCCAGGTGCTTGCGGGCAGCCCCACCACCCGGACGCGGGTCCGGGAGTACGGCTTTATATTTGAGATCGATCTCGGCCTCGCCTACTTCTCGGCAAGGCTCGCCACCGAACGGCAGCGCATTCTGGAGCAGATGGAGGAAGGCGAGACCGTGCTCGATATGTTCGCCGGCGTCGGGCCGTTTGCGATCACCCTTGCGCGGAAGGCGCGGATCGTCGTCGCCGCCGATATCAACCCGGAGGCCGTCCGCCTGCTGATCGCAAACATCGGCATCAACCGGGCAGGGAACGTGCTGCCGATCCTCGCGGACGCAGCGCATCTCGACGGCATCGGCCTTCGCCCCTTCGACCGGATCGTGATGAACCTGCCCCTGGCAGCGACGGCGTTTCTGGAGACGGCGTTCCGCCTCTGCCGGAGCGGCGGGCATATCCACCTGTACGTGCTGCAGGAGCGGGAAGGGGAGATCCTCCCGGTTCTCGAGCGCCTGCCCTGTAAAAAAGTGACCGAACGGATGGTCCGGACCTATTCGCCCGGCCGGTGGCATGCCGCCTATGATATATGGGTCGGGGAGCAGGATCAGGCAGGCACGAACTTGGTGCCGTAGTGGATGACGCCGCTTTCGCCGTCCGCCGCAATACGCCGGAACACCCGGCGGACCCGCATCCCGATCCGCGCCTCCTCCGGGCGGCAGACGATCTGGGCCGTCAGGCGCGGGCCTTCGTCCAGCTCGACGATGGCAAGGACGTAGGGCGTGGCATGCTCGAACTGGTTGCTGGCCGTCCGGATCACCGTATAGGTCGTCACCTTCCCCTCGCCGGTAAACCAGTGGTCCACGATCTTCCCGCCGCGGCGGCAGTCGGGGCAGAACGTTCGCGGCGGATAGAAGTGCCGTCCGCAGGTCTCGCAGCGGGTGCCGACGAGATTATAGCGCTGCGGGATCTTTCTCCAGAATCGGGAGACCATCAGCACGCCCCCAGGATGTGCACCACGACGGTGGCGCCGGTGCCGCCCACGTTGTGCGTCATGCCGATCTCTGTATCCACCTGCCGCCTTCCGGCCTCGCCGCGGATCTGCTGGACAACCTCGCAGATCTGCTTGATCCCGGTTGCCCCCACCGGGTGGCCGCAGGCCTTCAGGCCGCCGCTGACGTTGACGGGGAGGCCGCCGTCGCGGGCGGTCACGCCCTCCTCGGTCAGCCTGCCCGCCTCCCCCTTGGCGCAGAACCCGAGATCCTCGATGGCGCAGATCTCCGCGATCGTGAAGCAGTCGTGCACCTCGACGAGATCGATATCCGCATGCTCGAGCCTGGCCAGCTTGAGGGCGCGCCTGCCCGCGGCGATGGTCGCATCCAGCGTTGATATATCCCGCCGGTCATGGAGCGCGATGGTATCGCTCGCCTGGGCGCTTGCAAGCATCCTGACCGGCGCATCGGTAAACTCGCGGGCACGCTCGAGCGGCACCACCACCACCGCCGCCGCCCCGTCCGTGATCGGGGAGCAGTCAAAGAGGCGGAGCGGATCGGCGACGAGCGACGAGTTCAGGACGGTATCGATCGTGATCTCCTGCCGGAACTGGGCAATGGGATTGCGTGCGCCGTTTGCATGGTTCTTCACCGCCACCTGCGCGAGCTGCTCGCGTGTCAGCGAGTGGCGGTGCATATAATCGGTGGCGATCATCGCGTAGAGCCCGGGGAAGGTGGCGCCGGCAAACCCTTCCCACTCGCGATCGGCGGCGCCCGCCAGCGTGTCCACGCTCGCCCCCGTGCCCACGTCCGTCATCTTCTCGACGCCGGCGGCAACTACGACGTCCTCCATCCCGCTCGCGACCGCGATCGCCGCCTGCCGGAAAGCGAGCCCGCCCGAGGCGCAGGCCGCCTCCACGCGGGTCGACGGGGTGTGGTTGGAGGCCAGGCCGGCATAATCGGCGATGAGTGCTCCGATGTGCTCCTGCTCGATAAACCTGCCTGCACTCATGTTTCCCACGTAGAGGGCGTCGATCTGTTCGCCCGAGATGCCGGCATCGTTCAAGGCGAGCGCTCCCGCCTCGACGAAGAGGTCGCGGAACGACGCGCTCCAGTGCTCGCCGAACTGCGTGCACCCGATTCCAACCACTGCCACCTCTCTCATTGCTGCATCACGATCTTTCCCTTGTGTCTGGCATACTGTGCATAGTCGACGTAGATCGGATCGGCCAGCAGGTGCTCGACCGACGGAGCGGCGGCGCGAGAGAACCCATCCGATGCAATGGCGTCCGTCACCTCGATATCGAACGCATCGCTGCCCGCCCCGGACCCAAACGAGGTGACGAAGATGCGATCGCCCGGCTTTGCCACATCCAGCGTTGCGGCAAGCCCGATCATGGACGAGCCGCTGTAGGTGTTCCCGAGCCTGGGCACCACGAGCCCGGTGCGGAGCTGATCCGCGGAAAAACCGAGCACCTGCGCCACCCGGAGCGGGAACTTCGCATTCGGCTGGTGGAACACCGCGTAGTCGTACTCTTTCGGAGTCGTCCCCATCTGGGCGAGCAGCATCAGTGCCGCGCCCTGAACGTGCTTGAAGTAGCCGGGCTCGCCGGTGAACCTCCCGCCGTGCCGCGGGTAGCTCTGCCCTTCGCGCCTCCAGAAGTCGGGCGTATCGGTCGTGAACGAGCAGGTTTTGTGGATGACGGCGATCGGATCGTCATTCCCGAGCAGGAACGCCGCCCCTCCGGCCGCCGCCGTGTACTCCAGCGCATCGCCGGGAGCTCCCTGCGCCACATCGGCTCCTATGGCGATCCCGTAGCGGATCATGCCGCTCTGGACAAGCCCCATGCAGGTCTGGAGGGCGGCGGTGCCCGCCTTGCAGGCGAACTCGTAGTCCGCGGCGGTCATGCAGGGCGTCGCCCCGATGGCCTCTCCGACCGTGCATGCCGTCGGTTTGACCGCGTAGGGGTGGGATTCGCTTCCCACATAGATCGCCCCGATATCGGCGGGATTGATCGGGCGGCGCACCAGCGCGGCGCGTGCCGCTTCAACGGCGATCGTTGCGGTGTCCTCATCCACGTCCGGCACCGACTTCTCCCTGACACCGAGACCTTTGGTGATGTCGTCCGCATTGGCGCCCCATACCCGGGCGATCTCAGGGATCGCAATCCTGAACCGCGGGATGTAGGCGCCGTATGTTACTATGCCTACCATAACTCTCCTCGTAAATTTTTGATGATTGTATCGACATCCATTCCGGTACAGACCACGGTAATCCGGTCCCTCTCGGCCAGCCGGGGTATCAGCGGATGCACCTGATCTGCCGACAGCCCCTGCAGCACAACACAGCGCGGCTTGAACGGCGTCACCCGGATCGCCACCATCGGGGATTTCCCGGTGGTGACGTCGACGAAGATGAGCGCACGTTCGGTGCTCCAGCCGTATATGCGGTTGAACTCGTTGGCCGAGAGCTGCAATATGGCATTGAGGCTGTTGATCACGGTATACCCGAAGATCACCTGGTCCGGCGATCCGCAGATGAAGGTGCCATCGATCACCCTCGCGAAATCGCCGAGAGGCACCGGCGACCCGTACTCATGGATATCGTAGATGACATCCTCATCGAGATCGCTCGATAGAATTTTTGCAAATTTTCTGATGTATCTGCCGCCGTCAGCCTCATCGATACTCAGTATCGTATCGACGATCTTTCCGACAATGGCTGTTCCGGGGCTTTTTCGTCTTCCGCTCTCGTAATCACTGATAACTGACGGAGAAACGCCAAGGCTCTCTGCAAGGACTCCCTGAGGAATATCGAAATTCATCCGCCATTTCTTCAGGGCCTTCCCCGGCGAGTCCGAAAGCGTGATCTCACCAGCCATCTTCTCAGCAAGCTGATGACGCATTTCGGATTTCATGCCAGCTATGTCGGCACCCGTACTTAAATAATTAGCGTATAGCAGTTCGACATTTCACGAAATAGAGCGTTCGAACGCTGTACGCACGGGTGTCGCAACCCATATATAGTAAGCATCTCAATGATGATATACATGATCCTGGCAGAAGATCTGCAGTGCCTGAAGGCGATTGCCCTGCTGGGGGGGTGCAGGGGCTCGGTATGGGTGTCATCCCAGACACTGGGAAGATCGCTCGATATCAGCCCGCAGACAGCCTCCCGCCGTCTGATCTCGCTCGAGCGGCAGACGCTCATCTCCCGCGCGATACGGCCGGACGGCCAGTACATCACCGTCACCAACCTCGGGGAGGCTGAACTGAAGAGAGAATACGCCGAGTACATGCGGATCTTCAATGGAGATCGGAAGCGTTTTGTATTGACCGGCAACGTGATAAGCGGACTCGGTGAGGGGCGCTACTACATGAGTGTGCCCGGCTACCGGCAGCAATTCCAGGATAAACTGGGATTTGCGCCGTTTCCCGGCACGCTGAATCTCCGGCTCAATCCCCAGAGCATCGAGACGCGAAAACGGCTCGATACGATCGAGTGGATCGATATCCAGGGATTCAATGCGGAGAACCGAACCTTCGGGGACGCACGCTGCCTTCCCTGCCGGATAGCGGGGCACCCCTGCGCAATTGTGCTGCCCACGCGCTCCCACTATCCGGAGGATATCGTTGAGATCATTGCAGAGACCGGGCTTCGGGATGCGCTGGGGCTGCAGGACGGCGACTCGGTGGAAGTGGAGATTGGATATGATTGACGAAGCATTGAAAGCACTGGCAAAGGGTGAATTCATCCTCCTGTACGATTTTGACGACCGTGAGCGTGAAACCGATTTCGCCATCAGGGCAGACGCCGTCAGTCCCGCGCATATCAGGCAGATGCGCAAGGACGGAGGCGGGCTGATCTGCACGGCGGTCCATCCGGTGGCCGCGACGAAACTCGGGCTGCCCTTTGCCCACGACGTCCTCCGGTCATGCAGCCTCGTCGAGAGGGACGGGGATATCCCCTACGATCCAAAGAACCATTCGTCATTCTCGCTCTGGGTCAACCACCGGAACACCTTCACCGGCATCACCGATCGGGATCGGTCCCTGACCGTCAACGCCATTGCGGAACAGGTAAGAAGATCCTTCAACGGGGGAGGGGCAAATTTCAGCGACCACTTCAGGACTCCCGGGCACGTGGCCATCCTGCGGGCGGCGGCAGGGCTGCTGGATGAACGCTGCGGCCAGACGGAACTCTCGATCGCCCTGGCAAATCTCGCAGGCATCACGCCGGCGGTCACCATCTGCGAGATGCTGGACGACGAGACAGGGTTTGCACTCGCAAAGGAGGACGCGATCCGGTATGCCCGCACCCACGGGCTCGTCTTTATCGAGGGAAAAGAAGTGCTTGAGCGGTGGAATACCCGATAACGTGAGAAAGTATACATCCCCGGGATGCCCTGCCCGGTGCCGTGATCGATGCGATCGAAGTCCATTCATGCCGGTTGGGTGATGCAATCCGCAATTCTTAGGTAAAACTATATATTATGATACAATACCATAACAGGAATGAAAAAAGATGCTGTTGTGTATCTGAATACGAAAAAGAAAGGAGATTTTGAGCTCCAGAAAAGTGAGATAGAAAACTACTGTAAATATCGATTTAACATCACAAGGATCTATCACGACCATCGCATGAATGCAACCCCTCCTGAAAAGCGGGCTTCTTTTCAGGAGATGACGGAATTCTGCGATAATAATGATATAAAAAATATTATTCTCTATAATTTCTCTGATCTCGCCCGGGATGTGGATCAGAGCCTTGATGCGCTTAAAAACCTGACGGATGCGGATTATACGGTGTATTCAGCAAAACAGGATATTTTCGGCTCTTTTAACGACCCTGATCAAAGAAAGGAGGCGATGTGCAACTTCTTCTCGTTCATGGATCAATACAGGGAGAGCATGCGCAGATCCGCACCGGCAAATTCGCGGAAGACCGCATCTGAAGGGACGCGGGCGATCGGGAGGCCAAAGGCATTGAACGAAGGGCAGATCGAGGCGTTGCTGGCTGTCCGGAAGGCGGGGACGAGCATCAGCCAGATATGCCGGATGTTCGGCGTGAGCAGGAGCACGGTCAGCAAGATCCTTGCCGCTTACCCGGAGCTGAAGGGGCAGTGGAAGGGCGGCGCTCCGGAACCTGAAAACGAGTAGTGGCCAAAACAGCCCCCGGAACTGCCCGCCTGCATAGCGGTGGCGCGTGCGGGAAGGAGCGCCCCGATACTGCCACACCGGCCACACCCCGGTTGCCCTCCCGAATACGGCTGCTTCCCGGCCGCCGCCTCGCGGATGGGTCATCTTTACCTGACATTTTTGCCCGTGGTGTCCTGCGGGGCGCAGTTTGACCGATGAAACCCCTATGAGGCGCCGCATCAGGCCTAACCAATGAAACCGTGTATGAGGCCGTTACGGATGAAAATTCATGAGTCTGCACCGATACGTAGATACGCAGTCTCCTGTTTTTACCGACTGTCCCGGTGGAGTGGACCGCAGGAACAATCGCCAGGGGGAGTTTCCCCTCGCAGCGAGCGGTCTCCCCCGGAGAGGCTGGCAATGGGAAGCCGGTACGCGACCGTACGCGTTTAAGCAGCCTGAATCATTAAGGTTCAAACCCGGGTCAGTTGATCTTCCCGAGAACGCACATGAATCCGGCGGGCTGCCATGCACATCGCGCTTCTCGGCCGTGGGGATAAAAAAAAAAGGCATGTTGAGAGGCTAGATCTGGAGCTGCGCAAGGGCGTCGTAGACCGTCCTGCGGTAGGCCTCGGGCTGCATGTGGTAGTGCTCCTGCGCCATCTTTGAGTCCTCGGTGGTCCCGAACGCATCGAGCCGGTCCAGGGTCTCGCGGGCGGTATCGAGCACCCAGAGGTCTCTCGTCTCCCGATCCACAACCGATATGGACTCGGCCCTGACCGAGACCAGGAAACTGCCGTCCGGCGTTTCGTACACATTCGGTTTCCCGATGACCGCAACGAACGCAGGCGGCTCGATCTTTGCCAGCTGCTGCATCGCCTCGGGCTGGTACGACCCTGCCATGATAAAGAACGTCCCCGTCGGATCGACCACCCTGCCGCGGTAGAAGACGTTCTGGTCACCCTGCCGCTGCTTCTCGGTGAGCGTCCCGACGATGAAGAGGCGGTTGCACCTGATGCCGCTCGGGAGCAGGGCATAGGTCGGGCTCTTCTCGTCGTCGCTCTCCTTGAACTGGTACCTGATCTCGCGGAACTCCGATGCGAAGACCCGGCGTGCCGGTTCGCGTTCGAACGGTATCTGCCGGCGGGTCACGCTCCCTCACCTCCGGCACGGTTCAGGAGCGTGGCCAGCTCCGCGGGATCGAAGGTCAGTATGCTGCAGTGGTTGGCAAGCAGCCTCTCGTCGAACTCGCTCCCGGTGCAGGAGAAGTACCTCCCGAGCAGGGCGTTTCTGATACGGTAGAAGACCTCGTCCATCCCGAGCGGGTTGTTCTCCGCGATGCTGACGGCATCCTCCAGGGTGAGGGCGGTCAGCTCCTCTACGAGATCGCGCCTGAGCAGGATGTTTCGCGCCCGCTTCCCGTCGTCGAGTACCCCTTTCACCCGGAGATCGTACCGGAAATTGGGCTGGATCTCATGGACCGGGCAGTAGTTCTGGCGTGAAAGAGTGCGGTTGCACCCCTCCACCGGACAGCGCTTGATCAACCCGGAGCCGGGCGCTATATGGACCAGCGCCCCCGCAACCTGCGTCTCGGTGCTGCCGACCTCGATATCGCCCTCGTCGGGGATGTACATCGCGGTATTCAGGGAGAGGGAGAGCCGCCCGTTGAACTCGTCCACCATGGCATAGTAGATGTTGTAGACGGTGTCGGCCTCCAGCCTCTCCCTGCCTTCTTCTTTCCAGATCGTGAACTTGATGGTGCCCGACTCGTCGCCCAGAAGTCCTGTCTGGAGCATCCGTTCGTGGAGCGGTTCCCAATCCTGGACTATCTTCACCCGTACGCTGGAGACCCCGGGCTTCAGGTCTTTGACGGGTGTAAACGAGGGTATGACCGGGATATCCTTATCGAGCGGCTCTATCGTGGTGCCGGAGTGGATCTTCAGGTTGGGCGCACCCCGATACTCGTCGACCACCGCCGACTCGATCCGGTACCAGTGATTGTACTCCATCACCGGCGCCTTCGCGCGTGCCCAGGTCACAAATCGGATCGCCCCGGTAGCATCGGCGATGATGCCGCTCTGCGCGATCGAGTCGGAGATGGAAGGAACAAGGGATACGATCTTTCCTTCGACGGTCACCCATTCGCCGGGCACGAGTTCGCCGATCTGCCGCAGCTCCGTCGATGTGCCGCTCACTCCGGTGAGCGAATGTTCCCGGGCGAGGTCGCTCATCACGGCCCGTTCTGCTTCAGAAACGTTTACTCCAAACTCCTCGACGAGGCGTTTGAGTCTGGATTCGATCTTCTGCCTGTCCACAGAAGCGCCTTTTGCTTCGATTTTATGGGAGATTCTCTCTACTGCTTCGGATATGTTCATACTACATCTCCGGTGTTAAGGTTACCCGGGCAGGGTATTAAGTACCGGTCCGCGGCGTGAAAGTGAAGCGGCCCGCGGGCGGGCACCCGCGTGACCGACAGATCCATTACACTTAAACGTATATATAGAGGCAGAAACAACCTGAGTGGCATGGCAATAACTGCAGACAGCACAATTGCGGAACTCCTGCGTCAAAAACCGGAATCGGCACAGGTACTCTTCCGTTTTGGGATGGGATGCCTTGGCTGCGCGATAGCAAACAACGAGACGATCAGGGAAGCGGCAATGGTCCACGGCATTCCGCTCGAAGAGATGCTCGCCGCTCTTGGCATTCAGGAGTGAGGCAGGCGCTATAGACGATCCCGAAACCGCTTCAGCTCCCTGACTGGAACCTCGGGATTTCTTTTCATATACTCGACCACAGCGGGAATATGCAGGAGCGTGCAGGCGGTGCAGCTCCAGACCGTTCCGCCGCGTGAACTCTGCACCCATTCCCCGAGTTCTTCATCCCTGCAGGGATAGCAGGGGCAGTAGCAGAAATCGCATCGCTGCCCCTCAAAGTGGCAGGGGTAGTACGGGCAGCCCTCGGGACGCCACTCGACCCACCGCTCCTCCCCGCCGATGGTGCTGAAGATGAAGAAGGCAGGGTGCCCGCCTTCGATCTCGCCCTGCTGGCGTTTCAGCGCCTCCGGGACGCCGTGCCTGACGGCCGCATGCACCCGCCGCCCAACCTCGGTGAGGCTGCCTGCATACGCGTGCCGGGCTGCGTCCCCTTCGGAGGCCACGATCACGGCATCGGTCGTCGTGCCGGAAAAATCGTAGCCCATCGCATACAGGGCTCCTGCCTTTGCCTCTGTCGCAGTGATGATCGCCTCCAGAAGCGCTCCATCCGTCATGCCCTCCCTGCTGTGGACGATGATATTGATGGTGCCCGGACCGTTCGGATCCGGATGGCGTACGCCCGCCGTCACAAAGACCGTGATGAAGTCATACTGGAGCACGCAGAGGTGGCGCATATCCACTGCGGTCAGCAGCCCGAAATAGCCGTCAGAAAGCCCCTCCGCCCGGACGACCAGATCCATGTACTTCGCAGGATCCGCGTGATCGAAATCGGTGGAGACGGTCCGGTTGAAGATCGTCGAAATCTGCCCGAGGCCTCCGGAAATGCCGGTGCTTGCGGCTCGAAAGGAGCCGCGGAGGAAAAGGGTGCCGTTCCTGATATAGTATCTCATGTTACGGTATGGCGCACCCGGTCCTTCAGCTCCTGCTGTTTGCCCGCATTCCACCCGGCAACATCCTGCATGTATCCGGTCACCCTGCTGATCTGCACGACGTCGTGGCTGCCGCATTCCGGGCAGATTGCCTTGCCGCAGAGCGGGCAGTACTCGATCCGTTCGACGATGCTGTGGTGGCAGTGGCAGTGATCGAGCGGGCACATGATCTCAAGTCTCGTCTCGCCGCAGTTGGGGCACGGCAGCTCGTCCACCACATAGTGGCAGGTGTGGCATTTGTACCGCCGCTCCTCCTGAGGGATATCCTCGAGCCGGGGGTAGCGCTCGGCGAGGGCACGCTGCTCTTCACTCCAGTTCATAGTATCTCCTTAAACGGCAGATTATTTGAATATTCAGATTGAGCACTATCCGATCCGCCTCAGACCACTCATAGGGTTCGTCATGCCCCCGCCCGGGACGGAGGGGGTTCGGCACGGTATTCTCATCACTGGCGGATATGGGATAGCTGTCTCGCTGCAGCTCCCGGGTCGGGGGCCTCATAGATCGATCTGCCGACGATCACGCCGTCCACGAGCGCTGCAACCGCCCGGGCGTCGCCGCCCTGCGCCCCGACGCCCGGCGAGTAGATCGCCCGCTTCCCGACGATCTCCCGGAGGCGGGCGATCCGCCCGGGGCGGGTGGCGGGCGCGATGATGCCGTCTGCGGCGCACTCGACGGCCAGGGCCGCGAGCCGCTCCGCGATCCCGCCGTGGAAGAACTCGGTCGCCCCGGGGTGGCTCATCTCCGCCACGATGTAGCATGCGCCGCCATGGTCGTGGGCGGTCTCCACGCAGGCGCGGGCGGCGTCGGATCCGGTGAAGCCGTGGGCGATCACCGCGTCGAACCCGGCAGCAAAGACCTGCCGGCAGATCAGGCGGTTCGTGTTCGGGATATCGGCGACCTTGAAGTCGGCGATCAGGGGGAGGCCGAGATCGGCAAGCTCCACGGCGATGCCGAGACCGGCCGCGAGCGCGAGCGGGTAGCCGACCTTGACGGCGTCGATATGGGGGGCGCAGGCCCGGGCGATCCGCAGCGCCTCCTGCCGCTCGACCACGTCCAGGGCAAGGATCAGGTCGGTCATTGCGCCAGCCTCTCGAGCACCGCAGCGATCAGGAGCGGCAGGGTGATCGTCGCATCGCCGTAGACGGTCACCGCACGCGCCTCGCCGGTCAGCTTCCCCCACGATCGCGCCTCGTCCAGCGTCGCTCCGGAGAGCCCGCCGAGATCGGGCCGGTCCCCGGTGAGCTGCACGGCATAGTCGAACCCCTTCTCGGTCATCAGCATGCTCTGCAGGATGTAGTTCTTCGGCACCCCGCCGCCGACCAGGAAGGCGCCTGCCCGCTCCGCGGCAAAGCAGCGATCCAGGAGGGCGGGCATATCGGCGAACGCATCCACCACGACGTGATGCGTCTGGTTGAAGAGCCAGTACTGGAGGCCGATCATGGAGTCCTGGAGCGCAGGGCAGTAGACCGGGACGTCCATCTCCGCCGCCGCCGCGAGGATGCCGCCGGACAGGCTGCCGCCGATGCTGCAAAGCAGCCCGGAGATCGAGATCACCGAGCCGTCGCGAATCTCCGAGAGCACGCCCTGCATGAACTCTTCAAACCTGATGAACGCTTCGTTCGGGAGATAGACATCGTATATCCGGTTGATCTCCTCTTCCCGGAGCTCGACGTCGGAACAGGCGGCGCTGCCGTGGTAGTGCCTGCACCCGATCGCCTCGATGATGTCGTGGGTGAGGTTTGCTCCCGTCGAGACCAGTATGTCGATATGGCCGCGCCGGATCAGGTCGGCGACGATCCCCCCCATGCCGCCGGGCACCATCGCCCCGGCAAGCCCGAAGAACCGGGTCGCACGTTCGTCGCGAAGCATCCTCTCATAGATGTCCGCAGCGGCAGAGAGCGATCCGGCATTGTATGCCCCTGCCTTTCCGAGTTCCTCCACAAGCTCCCCGACCGTCATGCCGGGGCGCACCTCCGCCTGCCTGACCGGCTCGCCGTACTCGATCGTCATGGTATCAGCAGTCTGTCCTGATAGCATTGGCGCCCGGATGCAATTAATCCTCGTCCGGACACGGGGGTGGGCGGGCGAAGAGCGACGGCATCATGCCATGCCCGGCACGCAGGAAGGCGTTCGGCTTGCCGGGCACGCCGTAGCGTGGCCTCATCAGAGGTACAAAGAAGATGGCTTTGGAACTCCTCTGCCGAGATGCCCCTTCCCCGATCCCGCCCGGAACACGTGTGCATGAAACCTGAGGGCTGCAGGCACAACCAGGATCGACGCGTCGGGCATGGGAGAGGATGCAGGTGCCCCGGTAGCGCGGACATCGGGGGAACACCCGGGTTCTTGAATACTACCTGATGGATCTTGATTCCCATGAAGATCAAACCGGTTTATGACGTCTAAGATCTCTGCCGTTCTGTTTGTTTCGCCCCCATGCACGGCTTCCCGCGGCCTATCGTCACGGAGGAAATCCCCTCCCCCCGGTCCACTGTTCCGGGATAGTCAGAGAAAACCGGATCCGAGGTCTCTCCCCGTAGCCGAAACCGGGCCGGAACCTCACTGCATCCTGCCGTTTTTCTCTGGTTAAGCCTGAGGCAGCGCCTCATGTGTGTTTTATCGATTGCTTCTTTGGCCACGGAGGCATCATGTGGCTTTCTGCCCAACCCGGTTCGACATCATTGCATCACGCCCACCAGAGACGCCGGCGCACAGGCGTGTCAGGACAGGAAGGATATTCCTCCCCCGCCCGTCCGGCACCACGGGGGATCGCCCCGCACCAGCGGCTTTGCCAGGTGCCTCCTGGCCGACGGGGGCACCTCGTACCACCCGGGGCGGAGCGAGCGCTCCGGGTAGACGTACTCCGGTTCACGGGCCCGCATCCTGCAGATCCGGCACTTGTAGCCCTTGCCCCGCCCGGCGCTCGTCATCCGCCTGCCGCACGCCACGCAGAGCGGCGGCCGTACCGCAGGGACGGTTGCGAGCCTGCCGACGCAGATCTTCTCCAGGTTGATGCTCCCGCCCTTGTAGCTCCCGACGGCGACGACCTCGTCCCCGGGCAGGAGCGCCCGCACCACGTCCCGAAACCCTTTCGTGGGCTCGTAGGCCATGCAGCGGGCCGTCCCGGATGCGCCGGCGATCACCACCGAGACGTGCCCTCCCGGCCCGGTCTCCGGCCTGCCCGCCACCGTACCCCGGACGGCGTAGGACCGCCCCTCGAGCAGCCCACCGATCCCGCCCTGCATCAGGTGTGCATCCGTGCCCTGATTGGTACGGAAGACCTGCTCGCACAGGGGCTCCTCAGAACGGATGTACTCCCGGGCTCTCCGCACCCATTCGGGGCTCTCCCCCCTGATCCCGAAGAGGACCGGATCGGGGGTATGGGGCACGCAGACCACGACGTCGTTTGCGCGATCCACCGAGTCCCAGGTATGCGGGTAGGTCAGCTCATCGGCGAGGAAGACGCTCGTGCGATCCACCTGCCTGGGCGTTCCCAGGCACTCCCGCCTCCGGTAGGCGAGCAGTTCGTAGGTTGCGTCGGGAAGGACGCTTGCCGCTGCTGCCGTCGCCCCGATCAGCCCCCGGCGGTTCTTGTATCCCCGGTAGAGCGCCCCTATCGCGTCGAGCAGATCGATCGCCTCGGATATCTCGCAGAAGTCACGGAGCGCCCGGTAGTAGAATGCAGGCGGCGGCGGCTCCGTGCAGACGGCCACGCCCGGGTTGGTCTCCGGAGCGGCAAGATCCGCAAGATCCTCGACGCATCCGCAGGCAGCGGCAAATGCCGTCTCCGGCTCCCCTTCGGCCGCGATGCATACGGCAGCATTGCCCCTTGTTTTATAGACGACGTTTGGATTCAAGCGAATCAGCCGCGTCTCGAGCACCCGGATGCCGGAGCGCTCCAGTCTCCGAACGAGCACCGCCCCGAGGTACGAGGTGCACATCCCGCGGGGCGAGTCCGTGTCGTCGATCCCTACCAACATGACCCTATCCTTTATATTCTCTCCGGCTATATCGATTCTTACGGTAATGTCACAGGAACGCCTTCCCCATATGGTCATCAGCATCCTGCTCCTTGCCGGATACGAGGTATCGGAGCGGTGCAACATGCGCCCCAGGAGCTTCGATGTCGTCGCCACAAAAGCCGATGTGATGATGATCATCAAGGTAGTCTCCCATATCGATACCGTGGGCTCCGATATTGCCTGGGACTTAAACCAGATCGCCCGCCATCTCGGTGCAACACCCCTGATCGTCGGCGAACGGGCACGCGACGCCGAGCTTGAGCGCGGCGTCGTCTATCTCCGGTACGGCCTCTTTGCCACCAATCCTGCAACGCTCTACGACTGCTGCGTGGAGGGCGTCGCGCCGATCGTCTACGCGTCGCCCGGCGGGCTCTACGTGAAGATCAAGGGCGATCTCATCAGGGAGAGGCGTGAGCAGTTCAGGATGTCGCTCGGAGACCTCGCCTCGCTCCTCGGGGTCTCCCGGCGGACGATCAGCAAATACGAAAGCGGTATGGGAACAACCCTCGATGTCGCCATCAGGCTCGAGGAACTCTTCGACACGCCGCTCGTCGAATCGATCGATATCCTGAAATACCGTTCCCACCCGGAGCAGGTGCCCGAACCCAGGGCGGTGATGCCGGCCGATCTCGAGCGTATGGGCATGGAGGTGCATGCCATGCGGCGGGCACCGTTCCAGGCGCTGGCACTCTTTGAGAACCACACGATCCTGACGGCCTACGGGACGGCGCAGAAGGTGGTCAGGCGCGCTTCCCTGATCGGCAACATCTCCCAGATTACGAAAACCCATGCCATGTGCGTCATCACAGACTACAAAAAGAGAAAAAAGATCGGGAAAACACTTGTAATCGGAGAAGAAAGTCTGCATTCGCTAGAGGACGGTTCTGAGCTTATCGATCTGATGATCGAGTGATAATATTTATATAGAACTACTAACCTACATTTCTATCGCTAAACAGCGGTGATAGCAATGTCAAATCTTGGAGGACAACCGATTCTTATTCTAAAAGAAGGCAGTTCCCGTACCCGGGGGCGTGACGCTCAGGGTGCGAACATTGCCGCAGCAAAGGCAGTAGCAGGTGCCGTACGTACGACGCTCGGCCCGAAAGGCATGGACAAGATGCTCGTCGATACCATCGGCGACGTCGTCATCACCAACGACGGCGTGACGATCTTAAAAGAGATGGATATCGAGCACCCTGCCGCAAAGATGATGGTCGAGATCGCAAAGACGCAGGACGACGAAGTCGGCGACGGCACCACGACTGCTGTCGTGATCGCAGGCGAACTCCTGAAGCGTGCCGAGGATCTCCTCGAGCAGGACGTTCACCCGACCGTCATTGCGCACGGCTACCGCATGGCTGCCGACAGGGCGCATGAGATCTTAAACGACATTGCAGTCGATATCCAGCCCAGCGAAACAGATATGCTCAAAAAGATCGCCGAAACCGCAATGACCGGCAAGGGTGCCGAGGCGGCCAAGGACAAGCTGACCGACCTCGTCGTCAAGGCGATCACCATGGTCGCAGATGCCGACGGGACTGTCGACTCCGACTTCGTAAAGGTCGAGAAGAAAGTCGGCGGGTCCATTGAGGACTCAGAGATCATCGAGGGCATGATCATCGACAAGGAGCGCGTCCACCCGGCCATGCCGAAGAAGGTCAGCGACGCAAAGATCCTGCTCCTCAACGCGGCTGTGGAGTTCAAGAAGACCGAGGTCGACGCAGAGATCAGCATCACCAGCCCGGACCAGCTCCAGATGTTCCTGGACGAAGAAGAGCGGATGATCCGCAACATCGTCGATAAGATCGTCGCAAGCGGCGCAAACGTCCTCTTCTGCCAGAAGGGCATCGACGACATCGCCCAGCACTACCTTGCAAAGGCCGGCATCCTGGCCGTCCGCCGTGTCAAGAAGAGTCACATGGAGAAGCTCTCCCGTGCGACCGGCGGTGCTGTTGTGAGCAGCATCGACGCCATCTCGCCTGAGGAGCTCGGAAAGGCGGGTCTTGTTGAGGAGAAGAAGGTCTCCGGCGAGGAGATGATCTTTGTCACGGAATGCGAGAACCCGAAAGCGGTCTCCATCATCATCCGCGGCGGCACCGAGCACGTCGTCGACGAGCTCAACCGTGCGATGGAGGATGCAATCCGCGTCGTCAGCGTCGCAGTCGAGGACCACAAGTTTGTGGCAGGCGGCGGTGCGCCCGAGATCGAGCTCTCGCTCCGCCTCCGCGACTATGCGGCAAGCGTCGGCGGGCGGGCGCAGCTTGCGATCGAGGCATTTGCAACCGCTCTCGAGATCATCCCGAGGACGCTTGCCGAGAACGCAGGCCTCGACCCGATCGACATGCTCGTTGCGCTCCGTGCATCCCACGAGAAGGGCGGCGGAGACGCCGGGTCCATGGGTCTGGACGTCTTTAACGGAAAGGCGGACAACATGAAGACGGCAGGCGTCATCGAGCCGCTGCGGGTTAAGACGCAGGCCATCGCCAGCGCCGCAGAAGCCGCCATCATGATCCTCCGTATCGACGACGTCATCGCCGCATCCAAGATGGCCGGCGGCCCGCCCGGCGGTGCGCCCGGCATGGAAGAGATGGGCGGCATGGGCGGCATGGGCGGCATGGGCATGCCCCCGATGTAACCCTTATAAGACCGACAGAATCAGGGACGGGATCACGCCGGCGGATCCCCTCGTCCCGCAATGCTTTTTTCGCCGCAGCGATCTCTGCCATCTGCAGATGGGAAACAGCAGGTACGCGCAGCGCCATCCTGATCTCCTGAAATTTTGCTGCGCTCGCAAGATAGAGATACTATTTTCGCTTCTGCAAACGCAACAGAAACGGCGCATCCTTGGTAAAACAAAAGGTTTGAAATAGATAAAAATAAATTCACCTCTAGTTGTAAAGCAATGCCGGACGGGAGTGCCATGAGGAAGATACCTGACTGAGTGGTTCTATGCAGGGATCGGATAATCAGTATCGGCAGGTCCTTCCTTTCACCTATTATCTGGTCATCGTGATCATTCTCGTCAATGTTCCGATCATCGGGTTGATCTCGTACACCAGTTACCGTGAGGCAAAGCACGAGCTCAACGAGAACATACTGGTGCTCCAGGAGCAGACGGAGAAGAGCGTCATTCTCTCATTGCAGATGGTCGATACCGGACTGAAGATGCTTGATCGAACCTATAACGCGAGAATGCAGGCCGGTTTCGGCCCGTTTCTTGAAGAGTACGAGCGGGCCGGACGGGATCCCGCGGCCATGGACCTCGAGCGCGTCAAGGCGGAGATCGGCGGGGAGTTTGACCTCTACATCATCAACGAAGACGGGGTTGTCGAATACACGACCTACGAACCCGATCTGGGGCTCGATTTCAAGGAGATACCCTACTTCTTCGAGGCCATCACCGAACTGAGGCTCGGGGAGAGCTTCTCTGCCGACCGGGTGGTGCAGGAGCTCTCGACCGGGCAGCTCCGGAAGTTCGCCTACATGCCCACCCCCGACAACCGCTACCTGCTGGAACTGGGCATCGTCCCGGCCGCCATTCACAGCCAACAGAGCAGCCTGACATACCGGAGCGTAATCCAGGACAGCATCGCGCTGAACCCGAACCTCAAGCGGATCAGGCTGTACAACTCTCTGGGAAATCTGGTCGCCGCAGCCGGTGAAGAGCTGACGGAGGAGGCGGATGATACCCGCTCCATTGTCGGGATGGTGCATCGGGAAGGTGCGGATTATATATGGTTCGATCCGGAGACCGGGCGGGAATACCGCTACCTCTTCGTGAACCTGACCGATCCCGACCATGCCTCTGACATGAACATGGTCGTCGAGCTGACGTACGACACCCTGCTGATTACCGGCGAATTGAAGAGCATACTCTTCTCGCACCTCATAGTCGGCCTGTCTGCGATCCTTTTGACGAGCGCCGCCATCTTCCTTGCGGCGCGGCATATAACAAGGCCCATCCACACGATCGTCGAGGATGTCGAGACCATTGCAGAGGGAGACCTGAACCACACGATCCGTGCCGCACAGAGCCGTGAGTTCTCCCTTCTCGAGCAGAGCATCAATGCCATGGTCGGTACGCTCAAGGAGACGATTCAGAAGCTGCAGAGTTCTGAAGACAGGATCAAGGAGTACAGCGAGCATCTCGAGGAGCAGGTCGCAGCAAGAACGGCGGAGCTGCAGGAATCCACCCGGATAGCGAACCTCTACCTGGACATCATGACCCATGACATCAACAATGCAAACAACAGCGCCAGCCTCTATGCAGATACCCTCCTCTCGATGACCGGCGAAGAGGAGGCGCCGTATATCGAGAAGGTGAAGAAAGGGCTGCAGAAAAGCGCGGAGATCATGAGGAACGTCAGCACCATCAGAAAGATTCGCGAAGGCGGCCTCCCGCTCAGGGCAATCGATCTCGATCCGGTCATTCGCGCCGAGATCAACCACCATTCGGGTATCGGCATCAAATATGCCGGCACCGACGCCTGCGTGCTTGCCGACGACCTCCTACCCGAGATCTTCACGAACCTGATCGGCAATGCCGCCAAGTTCATCGGCCCGGGCGGCAGCATCTGGATCCGGATCGAGGATCAGGGTGCGGATATGGTGCAGGTCTCGGTCGAGGACAACGGACCGGGGATCCCGGATGCCCTGAAAAATACCATATTCAACCGGTTTGCAAGCGGCGGGACCACCCGGAGCGGAAGGGGGCTCGGGCTTGCCATCTGCCGTATGCTGATCGGCAGGTACGGCGGGAGGATCTGGGCCGACGACCGGGTGCCCGGCAGGCCGGAGATGGGCGCTGCAATCAGGTTCCTGCTGAAACGATCGCCGGATTGACATGATTCGCTCCTGCAGCGGGAGACTCCCGGCATCCCGCCAGATCGCGATGGCGCAGGCTGCAGCTACCGCCCGATAGGCACGGAAACGAATTCCAGATAGAATGTCGCCTGAAAGCCGAGATTCACTCTTTTAAAGGCTCTTTTGCCCCGCAATCCTCATCCCGGGGGATGAAACAGCACAATCTATATGGGTGGACATAGATTCTTCATTTTAACAGTCACGGGGAAGCGCGGTGGAAGAGGCATATCATGAGACGGTCGGGTGACGGCATATGGAACGTCCGGACACCCGGGGATATCGGTCTCTCTCACTCACAACCTGCCTCATCATTGCCATCGTTCTGATCACCGCTCCGATCATCGGACTCCTCTCATATATGGATTATGCAACGATCAGCGAGGAGCTGACGGCATATAACGCCGGTCTCCAGCAGCAGACCGAAGAGATCATCATCCAGTCGATAAACACCCTTGATACGGGGCTGAAGTTCTATGACGACACCCTCAATGAGAGAATGCGATCCGGTTTCGGCCCGTTTCTTGAAGAGTACGAGCGGGCCGGACGGGATCCCGCGGCCATGGACCTTGAGCGCGTCAAGGCGGAGATCGGCGGGGATTTCGACCTCTACATCATCAACGAAGACGGGGTTGTCGAATACACGACTCACGAACCCGATCTGGGGCTCGATTTCAAGGAGATACCCTACTTCTTCGAGGCCATCACCGAACTGAGGCTCGGGGAGAGCTTCTCTGCCGACCGGGTGGTGCAGGAGCTCTCGACCGGGC